>JAQWDO010000029.1 GCA_028705415.1 Dehalococcoidales bacterium | reverse complement strand
CGGCGCCTGCGGCACCTGCACTGCAGTTGTTGATGGCAGACCGGCGCTTACCTGCATGATGCTTGCATCCGAGTGTGACGGAGCAGTAATCGAAACCGCCGAGGGGCTGGCAAGAGACAACCATCCCTTGATCGATGCTTACGTCAAATATGACTGCATGCAGTGCGGTTTCTGCACTCCGGGATTTGTTACCACTGCCAAGGCCTTGATCGACCGCATCCCCAACCCCACCGAAGATGATATCAAGGAAGCCCTGGCCGGAAACCTCTGCCGGTGCGGGACCTATCCACAGCACATCCCCGCCATACTTGAAGCTGCCAGTAAAGTAGGAGGTTCTAAATAATGGCTGAACGAAAACAATATAAAATAATCGGCCAGCGCGGTACTCTCCGCAGATACGGCTGGACCAAGGCTGCCGGCACTGCAGTTTATACCCGCGATGTCAGGCGCCCCGGCATGCTGTTTGCCAAAGCAATGAGGAACCCTTACGGTCATGCCCGCATCAAGAGCATGGATACCAGCAAGGCTGAAGCTTATCCGGGCGTACGCGGAATCCTCAGATACGACGACCCCGAAATAGTAAACAGCGGCCACGCCGAGATTCTTATGAACGAATCCTGGCACGAGGGCGGCCCGGTCGGATGCATCATCGCAGCTGACACCATCCAGATCGCCGAAGAAGCGGTTAAACTGGTCGAAGTGGAATGGGAAGTACTCCCCTTCTACCTTGATATGGAAGAGACCCTTGACCCCGGTGCCTCCGTTCTTTATCCAAACCACTTCCCCGAAAGCAACGAGTACTTCTCATGGCTCGCCGCTTTCATGGGCGGTGATGAATTAATCAGAGCCGAGCCGGATCTTGATGCCGGTTTTGCCGAAGCCGATATTATCATTGAAGATGATATTGAGTACAAAAAAGGTTACCATGCCGGTTCCGAACCCCGCTCCTATGTATTCGAATGGGGAGCTGACGGTAAGGAGCTCAATGTATGGTCCCATTCCCAAACCCCCAGCACCGAAGGCCCGATGGCCCAGGGTGACAAACTGCTTATACCCAGAATGCTCGGCATACCTTCTGCCAACTACAAACTGCACGGCACCTTCCAGGGTGGCACTTTCGGCGGCAAAATTTCACTCGAGCATATCTTCGTAGCCGTAGCAATGCTTGCCCGCAAGGTCTGTGCTCCTCTTAGCTTCCTGCAGAGCCGCAGCGATGAGCAAGGCCGCGAGGATGCCGGCCTCAGGGCACACCTTAAGATTGGCGTCAAAAACGATGGCACCATAACCGCTATCCATCTCGACCCGGCCATTGTGGAAGTTGGCGACGGCGGCGTTGAGGGCGAAGCCTTCATCTGGGCTGTAGTCGGCGGAGCCAAACCGGCTGACATGATTCGTGAACTCCTCAAGACCACCAATATCGAAACCGATTCCAAACTGGCCATGACCAGCAAGGTTTGCGCCACCTCATTCCGCTGTGAAAAGAACCAGTCCGGCTACATTCACACCAAGATCAACCAGCTGGTAGCCACAAAACTCGGCATTGACCCGGTTAAGGTTGCTGAAAAGAACGTCCATGTTGCTCCAGAAAGCAAGAGCTTTGAAGAAGTTATCAAAGCCGGCAAGGAAGCCATTGGATGGGATTCCAAGTGGCACAAGGACGGCGAAAAAACCCTGCCCAACGGCAAGAAGCACGGCATGGGGTTCACCTATGCTCACATGTGGCATGCCGGCGGTGGAGCCTCCCAGTTCGGCAGTTTTGGATGCCATATGGACTTTGATGGCTCGGTTACCATCTCCAGCGCAACTTCCGATGTTGGCGTTGCCGCCCATACCACCTATATCATGATCGCAGCTGAAGAACTCGGCGTTACCGTAGACAAAATACACTACCCCATCACCAATACTGACATCTTCGCCGCCAAGAGCCCCGGTGGTTCCTACGGCTGTGCAGCCAATGCACCCCTGGTACAGATGGTAGCCCAGCAGGTCAAACAAAAAGCCCTCGCCAAGTTCGCCCCTCTCTTCGAGGTTGCTTCAGGCGATGAGCTTGATATGGCTGATAACATGGTCTTTGTCAAAGCCAATCCTTCCAATACCAAACCGGTGGCTGAGCTGTGCAACAAACTCGGCTGCGGCGCTTTCCCGATCGTTGGAGCCATCGATGCCACAATCGGCCCAGGCGCACAGGAAGTTCCCTACAACTGCTTCCAGGCCCATTTCTGCGAGGTTGAAGTTGACCCCGAGACCGGAAAAGTTGATGTAACCAATGCAGTCTGCGTCAATGACTTCGGCCAGATGATACGCCCTGAAAGCTGCGAAGGCCAGATGTACGGCGGCTACTACATGGGACTTGGCCCCAACCTGATGGAAGAAAACATTTACGATGCTGCCACAGGCTGCAGGCTCAACGATAATCTGTGCGACTACAAATATGCCCTGATGAACGATACAGCCATGCCAACCTGCATTGCCAAGGAAGTAACCCTCGATGAGGGCGTATACGGCAACGTCGGCGCAGGCGAACCCACCGGCACCATCACCAGAGGGCTTATCAACACTGCCGTCTGCAACGCTCTGGGCATCAACTTGAATACCAATCCCGTGTTGCCTCAGGATGTCCTGAAAGCGCTGGGAAAGGCGTAGGAGGAAGAAAATGAGAAAATTTAAACATTACAACCCGAAGAGCATTGATGAAGCGGTTGAAAAGCTTCAGGAGTTTGACGGCAAGTCTTTTGTAAACGCCGGTGGAACCGATCTGCTGGGCACTCTCCGCTTTGAATTGCTGGAAGAATATCCTGAAGCCATCATCAACCTCAAAAGCATTGCTCCCAGCCTGGCATACATCAAGGAAGAGGGCGGCATGCTCAAGATTGGCGCCCTGACCCCCCTGGAAGATGTTGCCAAGAGCGATATAGTAAAAAGCAAATACGCTGCCCTGGCAGAAGCTGCCCATAAAACCGCTTCTCCCCACCTGCGTGAAACAGGCACCATCGGTGGAAACATCTGTCAGATGAACCGCTGCTGGTACTTCCGCAAGGGCCATAACCGCTTTGATTGTATCCGCAAGGGCGGCAACATGTGCTTTGCCATGGCCGGCGAGAACCGCTTCCACTCCATTTTCGGTGCCGTCAAGGCCTGCATTGCAGTCAACCCTTCCGATACTGCTCCGGCACTGGTAGCTCTCAATGCAACCATCAAAACCACCAAGAGAGAGATTGCTGCCGAGGATTTCTGGGATGTTGCCATCCCGGGTTCCACCGTGCTGGATAACGATGAAATCGTAACCGAGATCCAGGTACCCACCCCTGCTTCCGGTGCCAAATCGGCTTTCGTCAAGTTCATCATGCGCTCCTCCATCGACTTCCCGATCGTAAACTGCGCAGCCATGATCGTCAATGGAGAAGCCAGGATCTGTCTTAATGCGGTTCACAACATGCCTTACCGCGCCACCAAGGCAGAAGAAGCCATCAATGGCAAAACCATTGATGAAGCCAATGCCGAAGCTGCCGGTGCAGCAGCTGTAACCGGTGCCTTGCCCATGGCCCATAACAAGTACAAGATCCAGATTGCCAAAGCCATGGTAAAACGCGCCATACTTGCCTGCAAGTAGAAATACTGATTGCTCCTTTCATGCAAAGAGGCGGGGAATATTCCCCGCCTCTTCTTTTTCCCTGCCGTCCTCATCTACTGTTTCCGTATGAACGGGTCATACATTAAAACTGTCATCCAGAGGAGGGCCAAACAATAAAATTTGTCATCCTTGAGTCGGGCGTCAGCCCGACGAAGGATCTTCCCCGTAATAGCGCCCGCCGTAACATGGGAGATCTTCCCCGGAGGCTAAAGCCTTTTTAATTACCTGATAAAGCAATAGCCGGCCTCCTGGCAACATCCTCCTCATAAACCAACACATCAATTTCCCTGGAATGCACCCCGTTTAAATTGGAGAGCTGAATAAGCTATAGTAAGGCCACTGGAAAGGAACAGAAGGAATAAGAACCGAAAGAAGTGGTCAAACGAAGAGAAGGTAACAATTGTACTTGAGATGGTTAAGGGGGCAGATTCTATAGCTTCTATATGTGCCCGGCACGGAGTAAGTGCCACCCAGACATACCGGTGGCAGGAGCAGTTTCTCTCTGGAGGCCGTGCAGCCCTGTCAGATAAAAGGCACACAGGAAGCCTTAATCCAGTCTCAGATGAAAACCGACGCCTGAAGGAGCTGGTCGGGTCTCAGGCGCTGATTATCGAAGCCCAAAAAAAGATAAACGGGGTCTTACCACGGTGATAAAAAGGAAGGTGGTAAAGAAAATGACTTCTGAAGGAACAATGTTGCCGGCAGCCCTTAAAGCAGTTGGCTTATCAAGTTCCAGCTACTACTATAAGCCAAAGGAAAACAGGAAACCCAGAGCCCTCGATATGGAGCTGGTAGATGCCATTACCTCTGTTCGCCAGGGACGTGCAGAGGTATACGGATACCGGAAGATTACCCGGGCTCTTAAAGCTAAAGAAATGATATTCAATGGCAAGAAGGTGCTCAGGCACCTGAGGGCACTCGGTCTGACTCAACCGCGGAAAGTAAAAGGTGCCGGCTGGACAAGGCTTGATATGGTTAAGCCGGAAAATCCCAATACCTATTGGGAAGCTGATTTCACCTATGTCTGGACCGGGGAAGGCAACGCTTATCTGTGTGCTGTAATAGACGCCTGGGACCGGGATATAACGGGAGACATGCTCTCTGACAGATGCCGTGCCATAGAGGCATCCGAGGCCCTGGAAAAGGCGGTGATGAGTCGTTTTGGCGGCAAAGTACCCCAGGATCATCAACTGACACTGAGGGTGGGCAGAGGGTCTCAGTTTCGGGCCCACCGGTTCCGGGAAACAGCCAGGCTGCTTAATGTTAAGCTGGAGTATGCCGGTATCAAATGCCCCGAGGATAAACCGTATATAGAAGCATTCTTTTCAAGCTACAAGACAGAGGAAATATACAGGAAGGAGTACCGTAGTTATTGGGAGGCAAAAGTTTCATGGGAAGATTATCGCAAGTGGTACCGGAATAACCGTTTGCATCAGGGGATTGATTACATGAGCCCGGTGCAGTATGCTCAAAGAGCACAAAAATCTATCTTATTGGTGGCCTGATTTACTCCAGTTTGATGGGGTTCACCACACAAGAACGCCCTTATTATTACCGGTAATAGAGCCGATGCCGAAGATGTATTACAGGAGGTATTCATCAGAGTATGGAAATCCCGCCAGACTTTCGATGCCGATAAGGGAAGATTCATCAACTGGCTTTACAGGATTACTATAAACCAGAGCATAAGCCGGTGCCGTAAGAGGAAAAACGCTCCCCTTTTCCTGGATGAATCAAGCCTGGGTTATATCGGTAGTAATAGCAAAGATGCACCGGGGGATGTTCTAGAGGATAAACTGGAATACGAGAGATTAAACGAACTGGTAAACCAGCTAGATTATAGGTACCGCAAGTATTGGTGCTGAAGTACTTCGATGATCTTCGGAATGATGTCATCGCAGAGATACTTGATATTCCGCTGGGGACTGTTAAGTCACGTATCCATAATGCTCTTATTATGCTTCGAAAGCAAATAGAAGGCTCGGAGACCGGCACCGATAATCAAGGTAAGGCAAACCGATGAACTGCAAGGATGTTAATAAAAGAATAGCTGATTTCCTCAGTGGTGAGTTGAGCCAGAAGGAAAAGGAACAGGTTCTGGGGCATTTGGCTGGGTGCAATAAATGCCGAGAGGGGATAAAGGCTCTAACCGATATTGAGAAAAGGCTCAGACAGCTTTTCGATATGAATACGGCTGGTTATTCTATTCCTGACAATATGCTCGAGAGAATTAAAGCAAGAATAGCCTTAGAGGAACAAGCTGAGGGAAAAGGGGAGGAGCAAAACAAGAAAAAATTAATTCCTAGACGGGAATGGATACCGTGGAGACTAAGCTGGAAAAAAGCCTTTGCTGGTGCTCTCATAATCTGCCTGGTGGTCGTACTTTCAGTTATTATACCCATATTTGTGAGTGATAACGGTGAAGTACTGGCAATTGATATTGCCCTAAACGATCCTCAAGTCCAGGCAATACTGGGCGACAGAAAGCCTTATAACATAGAAACCTCCGAAATCGGTGATGACGAGCATACATTTGTTATCCTCAATATTGATTCAGAACTCCTGATTATTGCCGAAGTAAATACGGGGAAGAAAGAGGTAGTTCAGGTTTCTTCCTTGTAGCTTAACAACGAAAAGAAGCAGGAGATAATAGCCATCGCAGGGGCTGACACAAGAATACAGAACCTCTTAGACCAGGGAGCCGAGGTAATCAGTTTCATACCAGCATACAACGTTAACCTCGAAACCAGCTTCGTTCAATTGGATGTAGAAATCAGGATTACACTCAACGAAAAGTTATATGTCGCCTTAATCGCCCTTGAAAATGAAGAGGTCAAATCCTTTATTACCCGACCTTACTAAAAGACTACTGTTTTAGTCCTATACTTATGAACCTTTCCGCCTTTTCTGCGTATATATATATGGAGAACGATAGAGGGCGGAAATGCTTTGCAGTATATAAACCTCAATAAGCTGTATGGAGTATGGCAGGTGGATAGTGCAATCCATGCCCTTAATAAAGGTGTGGATGACCAAAAGTGAAGTAATTAATCTAAAAGGAGGTAAAAAATGAAGAGGAAATTGTTTTTTTCTCTACTAGTAGGGGTATTGATGATGGCAATGCTCCCTAGTTCCATAACACCAGTAATGGGTGACAGTAATTCACCGAACTACTCATACAGCGATGATCCGGATAATGAAGAGCTTGAGAAGGCAATAGAGAGGGCAAGGGCAGGGATTGATAAACCATTATTAGCCCCACGAGATAAATGGCCTGAGATCCCAGCTCCTCCATCAGGTGGTCTCATGAATCTAGGAGATTCTGAACCAAAATATCCCCAGAGTCGACAAGACATGGATTACTATCAAGCAGGCATACAAACAGAGGATAATGTATTTTGCGGTTTGCAGGTAGAGATCTTTGGAGGTTTTATAGATAATGATGATCCTGAAGATGAATTCGTCAGGCTTACGCCTCATTTAGCTGCTGATAACGACGATTACATTGCGATTGTTTTAGATAAGAGAGATGAACAATATGAGTTGGAGCTTTGGATCTTTGATGTGAATGCCGACCCAGAAGATGAATATGAATACCACACGAGTATTGTTACATATGCGTATTATGAATTTAGTATCTATGTGGCTGAAAATAACCAGTACTATATACATTATAAGCCATACGGCCAAAATTGGGTGTTGATAAGAACTGGTTATATGCAAAGTCGGGCATCATTTGCCCTCAATTTTCTAGAGCATGCTATTCCGGAAAACGAGGAGTGTACTGAGCACAGCAGCAGTTGGTGGAGAAATATGGAGCTAAGGACATTGGACAACTATTGGATATGGTGGGATGATGAAGTTGATACGGACCCTTATGTTTTGACAATACCTCCAAATCTTGATAATCCTCTACAGGAGGAACACGACATTTCTGGAGATTCATGGTTAATGGAAACTTGGTCATCGTATGATTGATCGTATACAGTATACCATCAGAGTGAGAATAGATACTAGAATATATTCTAGTATCTATTCTATAATGTCTTATCATAACCACTCGATATATTTTATATCGACAACTAGTTTTAGTAATAATACTATCTGGCTATGGTAAAGGAGGGGAAGCACTATGTCTTCACCAATAAAATATTTGGCTATATTATTAGCTATAACTTCATTGTGCATGTTATTGGCTAGTTGCCAATCGTCTAACCCAGTTGAGAATATACATATAAAGAAAGCACCAATTTCGAATGACCCGCCGTCTACAGGAGTGTTCATAAGGACAAGCACGGGGGCTAACCCTACTTCTGTTCATTATTATGAACAAAGTGATGAAATATGGATTCTTCTGGAATTAAAAACCGACTTAGATTCCGCTGTTACATTTACCAAAATTGCTTTTTTTAATAAAGGCACAGGCACCGAGGATGTGGCGAAACCCTACGAAGACTTAGGACCTGTTGAGCCAGGAGGAAGCATTCTATGGCAAGTCCCGCTTCCGGATGAAGATGGAGAATATGAACTAAGGATTTATTGGGATAATAGTGTAGTTGCCTCGGCCTTGATAAGTATTAGCTAGTTTATTCTACTGCCCCATGTCTCAATCTAAACAGCTTGAGATAATAGCTGAAGTAAATATTGGAGAAGAAAAGGTAGTACAGGTATCATCCCTGGAGCTTAACGAAGAAAAAAACAGGCAGTAATTGCCATTACCTTGACCAATTCAAGGATACATGGCCTCTTTAACCAAGGAGCCAAAGTAACAGATTTTAATCCGGCGTATTATATCGATCTGGAAACGAGCTTGGTTGAGTTTGAGGCAGAAATCAGGATTACGCTTGATGATAAGCTATATGTTGCTTTAATCGACCTTGGCAATGAAAAGCTTAAATCCTTTATTACCCGACCTTACTAAAAGACTACTGTTTTAGTCCTATACTTATGAACCTTTCCGCCTTTTTAGCGAATGCATATATAGTTGAATGGAGCATAAAGGCTGGATATAGCT
>JAQWDO010000028.1 GCA_028705415.1 Dehalococcoidales bacterium | reverse complement strand
AGAAGTCCTCCCGTGTTTTGGAAAGGTAGCCTATACGGGGCATGTTGATAGTGACAACCCCCAGGCTTCCGGTAAGCGGGTCAGAGCCAAAAAGCCCTCCGCCACGGCGGCGTATTTCCCTGAGGTCCAGCCGCAGACGGCAGCACATGGAACGGGCGTCTTCCGGCTTAAGGTCGGAGTTGAGGAAGTTGGCAAAATAGGGGATGCCGTATTTTGCAGTCATCTGCCAGAGAGCAGCCAGATTCGGGTTATCCGGATCGAAGCCTGGGGAAATGTTATAAGTTGGTATGGGGAAGGAAAAGATCCGCCCTTTGGAATCCCCCTCATTCATAACTTCGCAGAAGGCGCGGTTGATCATATCTATCTGTTCCTGGCAGTCTCCGTATGTATAATCCTGCGGGACGCCGCCAACAATTGCAGCTTCGTTTTTGAGATAATTGGGGGGAGTCAGGTCAAAAGAGAGATTGGTAAAGGGGGTTTGGAAACCTACCCTGGTGGGTACATTGAGGTTAAACACGAATTCCTGTATTGCCTGACGCACATCTTTGAAGGTAAGATTATCATTTTTTACGAATGGTGCCATGAGTGTATCGAAGTTGGAAAATGCCTGGGCGCCGGCGGCTTCACCCTGCAGGGTAAAGAAGAAGTTGACTATTTGACCCAGTGCGCTTCTGAGGTGTTTGGCCGGGCGGCTTTCTATCTTGCCGGCTACTCCGGCAAACCCGCGGATTATTAAATCTTTCAAATCCCAGCCGCAGCAGTACGGCCCCAGAACACCCAGATCATGCAGGTGAAAATCTCCGGACAGATGGGCTTCGCGGATTTTTTCGTTATAAACGCGAGTCAGCCAGTAATAGGCAAGAACGTCGGAAGAAAGATATACGTTAAGCCCCTGGAGAGAATAGGTCATATTCGAGTTTTCTTTTACTCGCCAGTCACTTTCTCTCAAATATTCATCTACCATGGAGACTGCTCCGGCCAGAAGCTTTTTACCGTCCCTTATTCTTGCATGCTGTTCGCGGTAGAGAATATACGCCTTGGCGGCATCGGCATAGCCGTTCTGGATAAGCATTTTTTCTACCAGGTCCTGGACTTCTTCTACATCGGGAACACGGCCCTGGCGGCAGGTAATTTCAAGTATGCCAATTACATCATTGGTTACCCTTTCCGCCTTGGAGAGGTCGTTATCTCCGACTGCAGCAAGAGCCTTGTTAACAGCTACATAAATTTTGGAGACATCAAAGGGTACAACTCGTCCGTCCCGCTTGGCGATTTTTTCAATAGTGCTTGATTTAAGGTTGGGCATTCCAATCTCCTTCACAATAGGTTGTTGTGATAACAATATAAACCACAATATGTAGGGTTGTCAATAGCCAAAAGGAACAAATTATTGAAAAATTGGTTATAGAGTCGCTGTTTGCGTGACAGGGTAAAACCTGTTTGACAAAATACCCAAAAAGAGTATAATTGTTAGTTAAGACTAACAATACGCAGGAATTAATATGGCAGTAAAAGCATTAAACGAATTGCAACCGAAAGAAAAAGGCCGGGTAGTTTACATTGGCCTCAGGGGAAAATTCCGGCTTAAGCTTATGGATATGGGCTTGGTCAAGGGTGTTCAAGTTGAAGTGCTTGGAATAGCACCACTTGGAGACCCGATGGAAGTAAAGCTGAAAGGGTTTAACCTCAGCATTCGAAAGCAGGAAGCAGGCCTCATCAAGGTTGAAATACCAGACTAGAAAGGATGTACTTTAACTTTGGACAGCTTTAAAGACGGACCACACTTGCCAAATATAGCCTTGCTGGGAAACCCCAATTCCGGTAAAACCACGTTGTTTAACAATCTCACCGGTTCTCACCAGTATGTAGGAAACTGGCCTGGTGTTACCGTAGAAAAAAAGGAAGGACTGTGCCGTCATGAGAACAAAACGGCAAAAATCATAGATTTACCCGGTGTCTATTCACTGACAGCATATTCTCCGGATGAAGTGGTTGCACGCAATTTTATCCTCGACGGTAACCCGGACGTCGTAGTAAACATTGTGGATGGATCCAGCCTTGAGCGGCACTTGTATCTCACCCTCCAGCTTTTGGAAATGGGCGCACCAGTTGTCATGGCGCTTAATATGATGGATGTTGTAAACGCCAGGAAATATCAAATAAACATTTCCGCACTGAAGAAACAGCTTGGAATTAATGTGATTCCGATGGCAGCCAGCCGCAACGAGGGAACAAGTGAATTAAAACAGATCATATGCGGGCTTGAGGATCATGGTGTTGCCTGCTCCACTGTCAAGATTAACTACGGCAGAGATGTAGAAGCCGAAATCAAAAGTATGCTTCCGGCAATTGAAAACAGTTCACTGGGGAAGAAATATGCTTCCCGCTGGATAGCAGTGAAACTCCTGGAACAGGACAGTGAAATTATTAATCGGTTTGTCCAGACCGAAGGAGATAAATGCCCGGTTTTAAAAGCGCTGGAAGCATCCACGGCCCGCCTGACAAGCATCTATGGCGATGAAGCAGAAACCATAATCGCCGATGCCCGCTATGGGTTTATTTCCGGTTTGATCAAGGATGTTTACACCAGACCTTCGCAGGAGCCGGTATCAACTACCGATAAAATTGATCGGGTGCTGGTCCACCGGTGGGCAGGCATACCAATATTTATCGGACTTATGTTTTTACTTTTCCAGTTTGTTTTTACAGCCTCCGAACCGCTTATGGCAGGGATCGAAGCTATATTTGAGTGGCTGGGAAAACAGGCTGCCGGTATTTCACCTGCGTGGCTTGGTTCGCTTGTAAGCGATGGAATAATCGGCGGTCTGGGTACCGTGCTGGTGTTTATACCCCCCATCTTTTTAATGTTTATTGCTATTGCAATACTTGAAGATACAGGGTATATGGCCAGGGCGGCGTTTATTATGGACAGGGCAATGCACAAGCTGGGATTGCATGGGCGCAGTTTCATACCGATGATGCTGGGTTTCGGGTGCACAATTCCGGCGGTAATGGCCTGCCGTACGATTGACAATCCGCGCGATCGCATAACAACCATGCTCATCACTCCCTTTATGTCCTGTGGGGCAAGACTGCCCATATATGTTCTCTTTGCCGGGGCGTTTTTCTCGGCACATCAGGGGCTTGTCCTGTTTTCCATGTATCTGATCGGTATTATTATTGCTGTACTGTTTGCCTTTATATTCAGGAAAACCATTCAAAAAGGTGAGTCTGCCCACTTTGTTATGGAACTTCCCCCTTACAGGCTGCCTACCTTTAAGAGTATTTTCATCCACACCTGGGAGAGGGGCAAGCATTTTTTGAGCCGTGCTGCCACGGTTATACTTGGCGCTGTTATTATCATATGGGTGCTTGGCAGTCTTCCCTGGGGTGTTGAATATGCCAGCCAGGATAGCGTGCTTGGCATAGTGGGGAGCTGGATAGCCCCACTTCTGGGACCAGCCGGTATTGGGCACTGGGCGATAGCCGTAAGCCTTATCACCGGTTTTGTTGCCAAGGAGGTAGTGGTGGCAACACTCGGGGCCATTCTTCTCTCCGGGAGCGGGTTGCTCGGGGATGCTTTGGTTACACAGCTTGGCTGGGGGCCATTGAATGCCTATGCCTTTATGGTGTTTTGCCTGCTCTACATTCCCTGTGTAGCAACTATATCTGTAATCCGTGCCGAAAGTGGTACATGGAAGTGGGCGGCTTTTGCTGCTGCATATACCACCGCAGTAGCATGGGTTGTTTCAACGCTGTTATATCAGATTGGCAGTCTGTTTACATAAAACCGTTTTAAACGGTTGGAACAAGCTTGCAGAACCCGTTTTCAATAGACACTCAAGCGCCTGTACGTTTATAATAATCGATGCTTATGAAACATAATAATCCCCTGCAATCAAGATTATTTGCATCGGCCGGAGAAATAGATGCTGTGGTCGGTAAGCTGGCAGAACAAATCCGCCAGGATTACAAGGACAGGGAACTGCTTCTTGTCGGCATCTTGAAGGGCAGTTTTATTTTTCTTGCTGACCTGTCCCGAAAACTGGGGATGAATGCGGAGATCGATTTTATTGGCCTGTCCAGCTATGGTGAAGGCCGGGTGAGTTCAGGCAATATCAGCCTGTATTATGAACCGCGTTTACCAGTGGCAGGAAGAGATGTAGTTCTGGTTGAAGACATAGTAGACAGCGGGCTTTCTACCTTCTTTGCTATCAATTACCTGAAGAAAAAAGGGGCAAACAGTGTCAAACTGTGTGCGCTTCTGGATAAGAAATGCCGCAGAGAAGTGGAAGTTCATATAGATTATGCCGGCTTTTCGGCGCCAGACAGATTTCTTGTCGGTTACGGGCTGGATTGTGATGAGTGCTTTCGCAATCTATGCGATATCAATATGTTAGGAGAAGAATAATGGCAGAAAGGGATCTCGGCAAGCTTGTAAGCGTGGCAAGAGGCGAACAGCCGGCAGACCTGTTGATTACCGATGCCAGGATAGTAAACGTATTCAATGGAGAGGTTGAAGAAGCAAATATTGCTGTTGCAGGTGAATACATTGCCGGCACAGGTGATTACACACAGGGCAAAGAGACTGTTAGCGCAAATGGTAAATATATTATCCCGGGCTACATCGATGCCCATGTCCATATAGAAAGCTCAATGCTCGATATTATCGAGTATTCGTTTATGGTTGTACCCAGAGGAACACTGGGGGTAGTTACAGACCTGCACGAACTCAGCAATGTGATCGGGGCTGAAGCATTCGAATACGTTATCAAGATGAGCCAGGGATTGCCGCTGGATTTCTATTTTATGGCTCCAAGCTGTGTGCCGGCAACAAATTTGGAAACGAGTGGAGCTGTTATAGATGCATACGCTCTGAAAGAGCTTGCAAAAAAACCGGAAGTGATGGGGTTGGGGGAAATGATGAATTACCCCGGGGTTATCAACAAGGATGAAAGAGTTCTTGAAAAACTCAGGCTGTTTCAAGACCGCATTATAGATGGGCATGCCCCGGGTCTTGGCGGAAAAGATCTTTCTGCCTACATAGCAACCGGAATATATTCTGATCATGAATGTGTCAGCCTGGAGGAAGCCAGGGAAAAGCTGGCGAAAGGTATGTATATTATGATTCGGGAAGGCTCCAGTGAAAAAAACATGGAAGCGCTGTTGCCCCTGGTTAGTGAAAAAAACTGGCACCGGTGTATGCTTGTGACCGATGATCGGAATGTCCATGACCTCAAGCTGGAAGGGGACATGGATCATGTGGTTTACCGGGCAGTATCCTTGGGGCTCGACCCAATCCGGGCCATACAAATGGCTACTATTAATCCGGCGCAATATCTGGGGCTGAAAAAGGTTGGCGCAATTGCCTCCGGTTACTATGCCAATATGATCACAGTAGCCGACCTTAATGCTATGGAAACCAGTGAGGTATACTACAGGGGACGTCTGGTTGGTGCTGAAAAGCTGCCTAAATTTACTCCTGAAGTGCCCAATATATCGCAGCCGGTTAATACTGTTTACATTAAGGATTTCGAAATAAAAGACCTTGGACTGAAAACAACCGGTAAGGAAATGCCGGTAATTAACATAATACCCGGCCAGATTATCACAAAAAAGAGCATGGAAACTCCAAAGGTGGAAAATGGACTTGTAGTGGCAGATGTTGTTCGGGATATATTGAAAATTGCAGTGGTGGAAAGGCATAGAGCCACCGGCAATATTGGTGTTGGGCTGGTTAAAGGGTTTGGATTGAAAAAGGGGGCAGTTGCTTCTTCAGTGGCTCATGACTCACATAACATCGTCGCAATTGGTACCAATGACCGGGATCTTTTCAGGGCTATCAAAGAAATAGAAAAAGTGGGGGGAGGGCTGGTGATGGTGGTAAATGATGAGGTGTTCGGCCGGATGGACTTGCCGATTGCCGGGCTTCTGTCGTATGAAACCGGGAATGAAGCCGCCAGTCAATTGCATGAACTGGAAATGCAGCTGCTGATTTCCGGGGTCGGCGTTGAGTCTCCCTTTACCCTGCTTTCCTTTCTGGCGCTGCCGGTTATTCCTGAAATCAGGATTACTGATAAAGGTGTAGTTGACGTTTCCAGTTTTGAAATTATTGCCTGAAGATTAATAGCATGAAGGTGGCAAATGGCGGTCACGCCGGTCGGTATCGATGTTGTTCTGATACCTGCGGCGGTGCCATTCCTGATAGCATTCAAGCCCTTCTCGGTCGCTTAGCACGTTCCAGTACCGGTAATAATCAGATACGTAAAACCGGGGTGAATAATCAGTTACCACAGTAATTATCCTGTCGGCAACTTTTTCAACCTGTTTCACCGCCATTGCCGAAGCTACCGGTACAGCGGCTATTACCATCCTGGGTTTTTTCCTGCGTACCGATTCTATGGCCGCCATCATGGTATACCCGGAAGCCAGACCGTCGTCCACCAGCACGGCAATTTTGGAGGCAAGAACCGAAACCGGGCGGGAAGAGCGGTATATAATACTTCTTTGCTGGATATCGTTACGTACACGGCTTACCTGGTAGTTGATCTGGGCTTCATTTAGATTGATGCGTTTCAAAACATCGTGGTTGAGTATAACAGTGCCGTCATCGGTAACGGCTCCAAATCCCCCCTCCGGGGCAAGCGGAATTGGGATTTTGCGCGATATTATCAAATCAAGGGTTGCATTGAGTTCCAGTGCAACATGGTGAGCAACCGGTATACCTCCGTTGGGAATTGCCATCACAACCACTGGCTGATTTTTAAACTCCCCCATTTTCTCGGAAAGCTGTTTACCGGCGTCATAGCGGTTTTCAAATATTGGCCTGGTACCTGGTAGATGCATTTAAAACCTCTTTATTGCTGGATTTGGCTGGCAACCTCTTCGATAAGGCTGGTGCCGTAACTGAGTAACTGATCCTTTTTCTCGGAACTGTAACTGGAAGTATCCAGCCATGCTTTCAGAGCTTCAAAAGGTGTAATAGCCTCGGCAGATATATCGTTACCCAGCCGGGTGCGAACGGTGCGGATTATCTTTTTGGCAACGGTAACATAATGAGCCGGTTTAAGGGCAGCACGTATTTCAGCATCTCTGAGCAGCCCTTCAGCTTCTTGCGGCATGGTAACCTCAAGCCGAACAATGGCCTCTTCCAGATCAGATGAAACACGATTGATACGTTCAAGTACAGAATTTGTGGGATCGCTATCTCCGGGCTGAACCTCAACATTGATAGTAACAAATCGGCGCCCGGGCACCGGTTGAAAGTGATAATTTGTTCGCCGTGTGCCATCATCATGGCTGGTAATTTCAACCACGAAAAACCCCTTTTCTTCATCGGTATCACTGAAATCGAGTTTTACAAGCGAGCCCGGATAAACCACCGGAGGATTTTCGCTGAGGATCTGGCGGCGGTGTATATGGCCCAGGGCAACATAATCGATGCCTGGTTGAATCAGGTTGCTGAGAAGCAGGTGGGGCTCTCTGCCGATGGTGGAACCTTTTTCCGAACCGGTTCGTGCGCCTTCTACCCAAACGTGAGAAGCGAGCAGAGCCGGGAGTTCGGGATCCAGCCTGGCATGGTTTTGGATAATGACATTTGTAAGCACAAATTCCATTTTTTGAAATAGTGATGCCATATCCAGATTTTTAGCCTCCTCCATTTTCATGAGGTTTGAACGCCTCAGCCATGGCAAAGACAGCAACTGGACAGGGCCACCCGGGGTTTCTATATATTCAAGCCCGGGTTTGCTTGTTACATGGACGTTGTTCACTTCAAGGGTATCGAATATCTCAGTGGCAGTAGCCCTGTTTAATGCATTGGGAAGGTCGTGGTTGCCGGTTAGAATATAAGTAGTAATGCCCGCTTCGGACAAACGTTTGATGCGCCTGGCGAATTCACGTTGCTGGGTAGGGTTGGGAGAACGGTCTTTATAAGCATCGCCGCAGAATAGCACCAGATGAATTCCATTATCAACCGCATAGTCTACGAGGTTGTCCAGCGCTTTCAGTATATCCACCATACGGGATGAAAAACCCGTTTCCGGGTCAATCTTGCCGTAGGTTTCTACCCCGAGGTGAAGATCGGCAAAGTGAATTATTTTCAAGGTGTTGTCCGCCATTGTTTAAAAACCCAGCCAGTGCTTGCCTCCGGATGGCAATACTTCGAAAGGCTCACCGTTGAGCTTGGCTGCAAGCGTTGGACAGAGCATGTCTACAGGCAGGCGAAGCTGGCGCATTGAATCCCTGTCCCTCACAGTTACCGAGTTATCGTCCAGGGTGTCAAAATCAATAGTCACGCAATAGGGAGTTCCAATTTCATCCTGGCGGCGGTAGCGCCGACCGATACTCTGGGCATCATCGTAGGCGGTGGAAAAACTCTTGCGCAGTTGAGAATGAACCTCCCGGGCAACCTTGACAACCGGTTCCTTGCGGCTAAGCGGCAGTACAGCAACCTTGTAGGGAGAAATTGAGGGGTGAAGCTTTAGCACGGTGCGTATTTCGTCTTTATCCGGCTCTTCACAGTAAGCATCACAGAGAAGTGCCAGCACTGTGCGGTCTACCCCGCTCGATGGCTCGATGACAAAGGGTACAATGTGTTCCTTGGCTTCTTCATCGAAGTAGGTGAGGTCATTGCCACTGTGGGTGGAGTGTGCTTTGAGGTCGAAGTCGGCACGGTTGGCAATTCCCTCAAGTTCGCTCCAGCCCATTGGAAACAGGTACTCGATATCGTAACAGTCCTTGGCGTAATGAGCCAGCTCATCTTTGCGGTGCTGTCTGAGTTTGAGGTTGTCCTTTTTAATACCTATGCTGAAAAACCAGTTGAGCCTTTCCTCGAGCCAGTATTTGAACCAGGTTTCATCTTCACCGGGTTTTACAAAAAACTCGATCTCCATCTGCTCAAATTCGCGGGAGCGGAATATAAAATTGCCGGTTGTAATTTCATTGCGGAACGATTTTCCGATCTGCCCGATACCAAAAGGCAGTTTTTTACGGGTGGTATTCAAAACGTTGGCAAAGTTAACAAATATACCCTGGGCGGTCTCCGGCCTCAGGTAGGCAATCGATGCCTGATCCTCCACCGGACCGATAAAAGTCTTGAACATCAGGTTGAACTGACGTGGCTGGGTCAGTTTGCCGCCACAGTTGGGGCAGTTTTCTGTAGTGAGATGATCAGCTCGGAAGCGCTGTTTGCATTCAATGCAATCCACC
>JAQWDO010000027.1 GCA_028705415.1 Dehalococcoidales bacterium | reverse complement strand
CTGGGTTTCAATCCACGCCCCCGTACGAGGGGCGACCTCTCAGCTAGGCTCGACGGCAATCACTCTTGGTTTGTTTCAATCCACGCCCCCGTACGAGGGGCGACTCATAGATTTTAGTGGTTTGTACCTCCACATCTACTGTTTCAATCCACGCCCCCGTACGAGGGGCGACTTAACTGCGGTGGCAAGGGCGTTTTTGACCATGTAGTTTCAATCCACGCCCCCGTACGAGGGGCGACCTATAGAGGGGCTCATATCATCCCCCCCGGTATAGGTTTCAATCCACGCCCCCGTACGAGGGGCGACTACATTCACGTTTAAACAGTGAGCCATTATGCGGTTTCAATCCACGCCCCCGTACGAGGGGCGACCTACAGGTTGGGGTTATCCAATCAAGGCTTGCAAAGTTTCAATCCACGCCCCCGTACGAGGGGCGACCGAATCCATCGACACCCGCAAGGTATCCATGCAGGTTTCAATCCACGCCCCCGTACGAGGGGCGACTTAAGACCTGATGTAGTAAGTAACCCCGGCAAAGTCGTTTCAATCCACGCCCCCGTACGAGGGGCGACATAATAATCTCAAAGTTATCTCCTGGCTCCATGGGTTTCAATCCACGCCCCCGTACGAGGGGCGACCCCATTTGTTGCTTGGGTTAAATACTAAATTTCTATCTCAAACTAAATACTGCCAAACAATAACCTGTCAAAAATGTTGCATTAAAGCTCGCTAACCCCTTTCGTAGGCACTGTCTATTGTAGGTACGCAAATAAACTGTTTATACTAATAGAGGCCCCTCTGGATCATACGATGTTTGAACTCCTATATGCTCGACACGTACCTTCCAGTTCTTGCCCAAGTAATAATATCGCACGCTATCTTCATTTATGTTAATCTCTCTTTCCAATTTGTTCCTAAGTTTTACCCATTGCTCAGGATCAACAAGACACTCAAAAACAGACTTTTGCACTCTTTGCCCATAATTTGAACATATTTTAGCTACTCTGCGAAGCCTTCTTTGCCCGTTCTCAGATTCTGTTTTAACGTCATAGGTTATTAGAACTAACACGATATCCTCACATGTCTTATTCACTTGTTAAAGTATTTTAATAGCCTGGATTATCGCCACAAAAAGGGCGGATACCCGTCCAAATCGCCCCTCAGATAACGTGCAAGCAGCAACGCCTGTACATATGGTAGAAGCCCTAGAGGCAATTTTTCTTTGATAAAAGGATGGATGATTTCCTCCTGCTTTCGATTCTGATAGGCAGTAATAACTGTCTTTCTTGTTTCGTCATCCATGATTACAGAACCAGTTTCCGATTTTTTGAAGCCTTTATAGGACACTTGTTTGAGATTCACAAGAGACAGTGCGAGTCGGTCAGCAAGATATGGACGAAACTCTTCCATCATATCCAGAGCAAGGCTAGGCCTTCCAGAGCGGTCGCGGTGGAGAAATCCAACTGCGGGATCTAGGCCGACGGTCTCAAGTGCCGAAGCTACATCATGGACTACCAGCGTGTAAAGGAATGAGAGTAAAGCATTCATATTGTCTAGTGGCGGTCTGCGATTGCGTTCCTTGAAAAAGAAATTATCATTCTGAGCCATAATAAGATTGTCAAAGACCTCGAAGTATTTACGAGCGCCCTCTCCCTCTATACCCCGTAATGTATCCAAAGGCTGCTCTGATTTAAGGAGCTTCAGAATTTCAAACAAATGCTCTGATGTTTTTACAACCTTGTCTCTACCCTGTTTATCTGGATAAGCACGTGCTGCTCTCAATAGCACTACACGACAGTTATTAAGCTTTGCAATAATTATTGACCGAGCAATATCAGCAGACTTCGTCAAATTATCAGCGCTACGATACTGTTCACGTCTTAGAAGCACATTGCCTGAGACGGGCCCTTGAACGCGTCCCCAGAAGCGCCCGTTTTTGGTAAGAAATGAAACTGCTACGCCTCGCTGGGCGCATAGGCCAATGAGTGGAGGGCTCATGGATACTTGCCCAAAGCAAACGATACCCTGCAGAGTATGAACGGGAACCCTCAACTTAATATTACCGTCTGTTTCTACCAGAACAGCTTCGCCATCGCGATGGATATAAGATCCCTGGGTGGTAACAAATAGCGTATTCAATAATCGTTTCATATGGCATTCTCCTCTAGGGAATATGCCAGTTTCAGATACTTTGGAACATCCTTTCGACGGCTCATGGCTGCAGGTAAACATACATCTATCAATGAGCATAAACGGCATTTTGCCTGAGGACGAACTGTTGGTGTGATTCCCGAAGAAACAAGCGCATGAAGGCGCTTTGCGGCTACCTCAACTTTGTCTCTGATTGTATGGTTAAAAGGTACTTCTAGCCGTCGCCGGGCTTTGCCGTAATAGAGGGCTCCGGCAAAGACCTGAATACTCAACATTTCTTCCAGACAAAGCGCCTGTGCGCAAAGCTGAATCTCGAAACTTACTTCATTTCTCAATCGACCGCGTTTGTACTCTACAGGAAAAGGTTGCCACAAACCCTCTACGTCAGGCAAAGTGGTGGCCGTACTGCGTTGTGCATTGTCCGCTAAGCGTTGGAACTCGACAACATCAGCGCGCCCACATAGTCCAAGATGGAGTGACCTGAGCCAAAGTCCGCGTGCTATGCGCAAGGAACCTCGCGACTCTGTCTCTATCTGATGCACTTGCTCATGCAAGACACTGCCCTCTGCAGTAAAAATGTTGTCCTGCCATAGGCCCTCAAGGAGAATCAAGGCTGCCCGCCGTTCGCAGAAAAGTAAATGCTGTAGCGCCGATATGGGAAGCAGCTCTTCTTCCTCATACACCAAGCTTATTTTATCTCCCAATTGCCTGGTGGTGTTCCTTTGATAACAGGTTTGCCAGCTTCGCTGTAAGCAAATAGCACTTCTACGCCTTTTGGTACTCCGCTATTGTTGAAGGTAAACTTATAATCATTAAAAGAGCGTGGTGCAGTTACTCCGTCTCGCTTTTTGATCTCTATTAATTCAAAAAGCTTATGAGCCGGAGCGCAACCAAGTTTAGCTTGCTGTAGGCGTTGGGAAATGTCCGTATCAGTGCCAACATGCTTGAAAATGATAAGTGGTTCACGTGTAGACATGACGCCTTTTGAAGCCGAGCGATCATGCTCATACATTTTAAGCAATGCGTCCCAAAAGAGAGATAGATCATTCTCATCAAAACCCGTCTGTTCAGCCAAATGTGCACTGATAAAGCCTTTCGCCAAGTAAAGGCCATATGGAATGAGGGCTTTCCTGCCCATTGTTCGAAGTTTATCCTCAGGTTGTTCAGATTCCCATTTAATATAATCAGCGCTTGATCTTGCGGTCTGTACATTATCAGTTACAGCCACACGTGTAATGGAAAGGTCAAGTGGTAATACCGGATCAAGTGAGCGGGCAAAAGCAAATTGGACAGGGCCACGTACCTGCCCAGCATTAGGACCAGTGCTCATAACAGCACCAAAGGCACGCACATCATAAAAGTTAGCACACATCCATTGTTTGGCCAATGCAACCTTATCCTTGGCTGCTCCTTTTGACTCACCGAAACCACCTTCTGTTTCTTCGTGGGCTTTGGCAATTTTAGTGTTCAGGTTGGTCGCATGCTCTATAAATATGGCATAAGGCATCTGATTACCTTTGGCTAGCTGTATGTAGTTACGCACCCTGCGCTTTAAAGCTACATCTGAAACCAACCCATGCATATCCTCAGGGTCAAGGCGTGGAGTGTTGCCAGCATCAGGGTCACCATTTGGATTGCCATTTTCGCAATCAAAGAGATAGACAAATTCATAACGGTTGGTAATTGTCTTAGTCATTTTCAACATCCTTTCCTTCTTCCGTGTTTTTTGGTTTTTTTGCTCTCATATCAGCAAGCTGTTGGTAATAACCCAGAGCAAAAAGGCTCTGTTCTTCCAAAGATAGAGTTCTAGGCGGAACGTCATTGAATCGTTGCCAAATACCTGCAATTTTTGACTCAAACCAATAAGCAAGCCCTGGGTCTAGTTTATTTAAGTGATACTGACTGGTTCGGGTAAGTCTTCCAAGTACCAGAGCAGGAGTCGTACTGGCCGCAGCATAATAGCGTTGAACGACTCCTGCTCCAACGTCTTTCAGGGCAGCCTTCTGAAGCTCAGCTAATACCGCCATCAGGCGGCCACTCTGATAAGCCGGGCTCGGAAAGTCTTCATTTAGAGTGGGTTTGAGCTTTTCTGCCATAATAGTATTTCCCTCCTTTTTGTATTTCCTTAAATGAAAAGCCTTGATGAGCCCCATTCTGGTGTATAACAGAGAACGATTTAAGAAGGCAGAAAGGTCATTTTTATTCTTTTCCAATGATTCTTCTAAGGCACTTCTCACAATGAAATCACGGTGCTCAATTATTAGCCTGGAGATCACGCCATGTGCTATCGGGCTTCCATTAATAGCTGCATGTAACAGGTTCAACCGCTCACTGCTGATCGGTTTTATCCAATCCTCATACTTTTGATGACGCTTTTGTGGTGGTAATAAACACGTAATAACCTTTTCTAATCCTGGTAATCTGGCAGGCTTCTCTTCATTAAGAACATTTATTTCTAAGTCATCAAACCATTGATTGATATTACTAACCAATTCCTTGAACGGCCCATCCAGCCAATCCCGTACCATCACACGACCACCTGCCCCAGAGATAGTCATTGCGTGATAATGATTATCTGTAAGGTCAGGGCGTTTCCCTGTTTGTATACTATTCAGCAAATCGCGAGCTGCTTGTTGTGCGGTTAATCTGTCCTGCCCTTCTGGTTCGGTCACCCAGATAAGAGGATCCTCGCTCTCTGTTACTTTCTCCTTGAACCAATACACCACCTTTGTGTTAGCTAATTTAAAGCTGTGATTCTTGATGAGATCGTTTAGACCAGCACGGTAAGCATTTGCAGCTTCCTCAGAAACAGCCATGTTTGCGGATTGTTTCAAACCATAAGAGCAATAAGCTTCTTTATCACAGCCACTTAGGACATCCCCGCTAGGCATTCCTCCAACACCAGCCAAGCCTTCAATTTTGGGGTGCGTCTTGAGTGGTTTCGAAAGGTTGCCTGTAACGTAGCATCTCATGAGAGTATCTTCATCGTCACTATTCTTGCTTCTGATATTCCTGCGGAACTCACGCCACCAATCGTACCAGTAGTTTTCTTCAACAGGGAACTTTTCGTCTAATTGAAAGGTTGCTTTGTCAGAGATGCTTGCATTACGCTCTTTGAGTGCTGCCTGGATAGCTTCAAGTGTTTCCTGTCTTTTCAGCCACGCTGCGATTACACCAAGAGGAGCAGACGCCTTCCCAGCTTGATCTAAAAGATTGATAAAGTAGTCATGTTTTTTCTTCAAGTATTCGGCTTTTTTCTTATTGTTTTCTTTTACGGTATCTAAACCGTAAAGAGTTATTACATTTACAGTCTCAACCAAAAAGTGGCTTCTGGGTTCCGTACCGGCAACAAGTTCGGATTGACTAAGATCTGGGCATTTGCTAAAGGTTCGGCCGCGATTATGTCTCTGATCAGGGCTCCCTAATTCGCTCAGGCCAATAAAGCCACTATTAGTATCTAGCGCGATTGCCCAACGCACTTCTTTTGGTTTAAAACCGGGTTCGTTGCCTGGTGCAAGTTTTGCCAATAATTCAAGCATTTCCTCATTTAACCCCCTTAAGCACTACCTCGCTATCGTATGCGGGAACAACTAATATTCCTTTTTCCACCTTGGCCCTGAAAAGGCTTATGCTTGGCGATTCATTTTTGGAGCTATCCAAGGGTTTGCCGGGAGCAGATAGATCAAAAACATCGTAGAGCATTAGTCCGATGTCCAGATTCAGATCTGATAAGGCTTGTTTATGTCCTTCATTTGGTATTACAAACTCAAAGAAAGCAGGAAACTCACGGCAACCAAGGTATGGCTGATACACACACTTTCCCTGTGATGCACGGCGACGAAACTGAGCTTCAAAAGCAGGCAGACGCGATTCGAACCCAGGCCAAGGATGTATATAGGCATGGAGACGATATTGGACATCTTTCAAGGCTATAGTTTGGCGCTGTGTTCTGCCTTTAGTATCATCTTTGGGCGCGTTATCGTCAGCCAATATTGGCTTGATGTCTATTTCGCCTTTAATCCACCTCATAATGGTCACAGGTGATGGCACTTTTTCCTTGACTTCGTTGCGCTTTAATGCGATATAGCGGGGCGGCGTAAGAACCTCAATTTGGGTTACCTGCCAACGGAACTCATCGGGTTTACAATAAATGGCATCATATATACCACGTGCTGCGGATGGCGTGATAATCGGATAGCTGAATCGTTCAACCTTGAGTTCTGGACGCGTAAAACACGCAAATTCCCCCCATATTTCTAAAATCTGGTCTTGAGGCACACTGTATTCCTCCTTCAAGCAATAATAAGGTTAGGTGATAGCGACGGGTTCAAGCCGGTGTTCGGATCATAATCCTCCTCCTTTCCATAGATATACCATTCATTAGACTCTTCACCGGTATTAAATTTCATTTTGATGGTTTCTAGCGATAGATAAAGTGGATCATTAACTTTAGGCCGGAACAGACTTACAGAATAAGGACGCGCTTTCATTAACCATTGCCTGCTTAAGCCTTCGTTATTGGCGATGTTTCTGATCTGCCGGAATATTTCTCGTTTATAAGGAACTAAGACATTGATAGTGTCCTGACTAATGATTCTATATTGTTGAGCAACTTCCTCGAAATCTTGCCTAGCTATTGCGTTATATAACGGCTCGTTGAAATTATCCTCAGTGCCAATTCCTTTGATGGAGTAAAGCTGACAAAAGTATCGATTAAAAATTGAGGGATCAGAAATGTCTATACCATCTGGCCTAAGTTGCTGTAGCAGCATGCTGGTAACATCAGTCGCCTGTGCATAAGCGAGGTCTGGATAAGGCAGTCTTCCGGCTTCTGCTTGAGGCTTGAAGACATGAACCTCTCCACTTACTAGACGGCCATTGCGGTTACATCGTCCGGCTGCCTGGGCAATGGCGTCCAATGGGCCCAAGGCACGATAAACTACAGGAAAATCGATATCGACTCCGGCTTCTACACATTGAGTGGATATCAACCGACAGGTTTTACCGCTATCTAAGAGTTTGCGCACCTTTTCCAATACTTCTAAGCGGTGTGCTGGGCACATATTTGTCGATATATGAAAGATCCCCTGGTCATCGTTCTTTGCCAAGATTTCAAATAGAGATTTAGCATGGCGTTTAATATTTACCACGCACATCACCTGCCGATATGTCATTAGCTTAGCTGCAAGCTTTTCCCAAGTGATAGTGCCATCTGGCCAATTCACATTGACTCGTTTAGAAAGGTCAAAAAGGTCTCCTTTTTCTGAAAATATTTCTTGTGGTTGCCAGCCTTGAGCACAATGCTTGCTAACGAATTCATGCAAGTGGCTGAAGGCAGGTTGAGTAGCAGTGGCGAATACAATTGTTGACTGATAGCGTTCTGCTAGATGAGAAAGCGTAGCAAGAGTAGGTATGGCTAATGACACTGGCAGTGTTTGTACTTCATCAAATAGAATTACACTGCTTGCAAGTCGATGTAATTTACGGCAAGCGGAAGGGCGGTTTGAAAAAAGTGATTCCAGCAACTGAACATTGGTGGTAATGACAATAGGTGCATCCCAATTTTCAGTAAGCAAGGGTTTCTCATAATTGTCATCCCCTATTAACAGATTGTCATGAGGGTGTATTCCGCTCAAGCTGTGATGCTCAAGAATATATTTCTCAAGCTCATCCGATGTCATGTGCTGACGTAAAAATTGATGATAAACTTTTACTGTCTGCTCAATAATATTTAGATATGGCACAACAATAACGATGCGTCTTAAATTGTATTTAACAGCATGAGCAAGAGCGAAAGCTAACATGGATAAGGTCTTTCCACTCCCGGTAGGTGCTGTAAGGGTAAACAGCCCCTGAGGTCGCGTGGCAGCTTGTAAGCAAGCATTGAATAATTCAGACCGCATCTTCTGGACCGAAAAAGACACGGAACTATTGCTGGCGAGATTACTAACATAAGCTCTTAGCCAGTTTAAAACCCTGTCTGGTTCCAGCGCTAATCCATTTTCACGGTATTGCCTGTTTCCATATTCATCCATCTGGAACCAGGCCTCTGTTTCAATATAATCGGCATCTACCAAAGCAGAGAACAGCATACGAACATCCAGCATCCCAGCGGCAGTCTGTGTTATTGTAGGATATAATGATTTTGATGAGTTATTAAAAGAGGGAAGAAGTAAAGAATCATTTTCAAGTAACCGAAGTAAGTTGCTAGTATCCGCTTCAGATAGCATTAGCCCCAACGGGTGTTGGACAAGCAATTTTTTTGGATTCATGTTGAGAAGTGAATGTTTATTACTGGCTTGGAGGCCGATATGATGACCCTGAATAGACAGGGCAGCAGCTATATATCTATAGTTTTGCAGAGCTGTCCAAGCACCTAGCGACCAGTGGTCAATACCACTTACCTCGCCCTTCAATCTTTTTTGGAAAAGGGCGCCATACTTACCTAGGTCATGAAGCATACCAGCAAGATAAGCTTCTTCTGAAGCCTCGAAAGCACTAGCGTATTCCTCAGCTCTGTTAGCCACAAGTCTGAGATGGTCATATAATTTTTCTTTGCGACCAGACCTTCTGTCGAGATGAGATAGATAATCCCCCATAATAACCTCTGCTTATTTAGCCTGCGGTCACTTACTAGCGGAAATGACGGCTATTTATCACTACTTTTCTTTTTAGCTCTAGTTTATCATATGGCCGTGACAATACTATGACAAAAAAATAGAATTAACGCCCATGAATACCAAAGATTAATAGATTAAATGAAAATAGTTTGCGTCCTGCAATCGATTGACTGAAAACTGAACGGTCACAAGACATACAAGAACAAAGTAAAATTAAGAGTCTGTTACTTCACAAAACCCACCATCAAATTTCACACAATTCAACGAACAAAATAGGTGCTGCGAACGGCTTTCGCAAAAGAACTCTTTTTATTTCCGCGTAAATGTTACGTGGGAGTTTGATAATAATCCTACAAAACCAACCTGATGATGTGCTATCATGTTTCCAGCTACAGTCTTTTGGAGCTTAGCATTAACCTATGAACAACGGCGAACACCCAGAGATACAGTCAATATGGCTTGAGGCAAAAACCCATATTGATCAGGGCAATCTTGATAAAGCCATTGAAATATACAAATATATCTTGGTCAGGTACTCTGACCAGCCGGATTGTGTTCAGTATGCCAATGCCTACC
>JAQWDO010000026.1 GCA_028705415.1 Dehalococcoidales bacterium | reverse complement strand
CGGTTATATTTATACATTATTGCTTCGAGGACTCCGCCACCGATAGCTCTATGCTTGTCGCGAATGGAATCAATTACACTTCGGTCGTTCACAGGATCAACTTCTATCAGTTTTGCATTTTTAGGTACTTTGAAACCACCGCGTATCAATCCCCTTAAAATTCCGGCAACCGGAGCTTTTAACGGCTCATCATCCAGCCATGCAATCACCTGGCCGGCCTCTACGTATTCACCGATATCACACTCAGTGGTAAAAACGCCTTCTTTCTCTGCCCAGATTATCCTGCCGAAAGTTAATCCGCCGATCGCCAGCGGCTCTTTGGTATCCTTCTCAGCTTCTCCTTCAAAAAGAACCCGGCCAAGATCATTCCCCTGATGGGTCTCGACCAGTATATGCACGTCCTTGCCGGCTGTAAAACCGATACCGAGGCCAATTACCAGAGGTGCATCATTCATGCTGATTTTTGCTTTTTGCTTGGTCATGGCGGCATCAACCAGTACGTCAATCTTTACCAGTTTCTTTACCGTCATTTCCGGATCTATCACCAGGGATATTTTACCCTCACTCCACGCCCGATTGATTGCTTCTGCATCAAGGGGGACCAGTTCTGCAGTTACATCTTCTATGGTCTTTGTTTTTTCGTATATGGCTTCCGAAAAGCAGCTCCCGCGGCATACAGCCAGAGGATTTGCCAGTTCTGTTACACATACTTTAAACCCTGCCCGGTGCAAACGGTGGGCTACCCCGCTTGCCGCTTCTCCTCCCCCTTTTACAAGTACCACTAGATCAGATAAACTGGACATATATTTGCCACCTCTTTGTGTTTATGTTGCCAACTCCTGTTATGTAAAGTACAACCGGTATGCGCCCTCATGAATATTCCCGGCTTCACCAGCAGTACAAGCTACAATTATATTACATCAAGGGTGTATTTGCATATCCGTTACGATTGGCTGCTTTTTTAATGCCGGGCAGTTTGACGGAGCGACGCTCTTGCGGCATAATGTGAACACAATCTGGACGTTTAAAACAACCTGAACGGTTGTTTTTATTTAAGGTCTGCCGCCAGATAAAACCAGGAGGGATGTCCGAGCGGTCTATGGTGACGGTCTTGAAAACCGTTGTTCCCGCAAGGGAACCGTGGGTTCGAATCCCACTCCCTCCGCCATTATCTATCCTCTATGCGCACCTCATTTAAAGCAACTATTCCGAGAGGGCTCGGTTCATACCCTGTAACATAAGGCTTTACCAGTATCATTTCAACCCCGAAAGAAACAGGCACAAGAGCAGTATCTCCCAGAAGAATTTCTTCCGCCCGGGCATACAATTCCATGCTGGGTTCCGGCTCCAGTTCTCTTGCGGCTGCGGCTATTAAAGCATCGTACTGAATGTTCGAGTATTCGCCAACATTGGTTGGTGAACCGCTGGAAAAAAGAACCTCGAGGAAGTTTTGCGGATGAGGGTAATCAGCCATCCAGCCATAATAAAACAAATCGTCTTTTTCTGCCATCAGGTTATAGTAATACTCGTTCGGATCTATCTGCCTTACGGTAACATCAATCCCCAGGTTTTCCTTCCACTGATAGACTGTCGCCTGCAAGTCACCGGGGATCAAACCACCGTAGCCACCGGTTGTCAGAATAACAGGCGGAAGGTTATCCACAGATCCATAGCTCGAGCCGGCGATAAGATCAAGAGCAGCATCCGGATCAAAAATGGTGCCTTGGATTGTATCGTTGTATCCCGGAATACCGGGGGGGATTACCCCTCTGGCAATTATTGCCGTACCGCGGTAAACCAGTTCAACAACCCTGTTCATATCTATCGCCATGGCAAACGCCGCCCGGACCGCGGGATCATTGAATGGTGCTGAATTGCAGTTGAAACCGATGTATGTCAGGCTGGGCACAACGGTAGTTACAAGTTCATCATAAAACTCGCTCCTTTCATCGGTCACCTTGTCAACATAACCCTCACCTATTCCGGCCACATCTATCTGTCCGGTTTCATACAAATCCATCACCGTTCCAGCCCATAAATGGTAGACTACCCGGTTCAGACTGGCGACCTGCCCATAGTAGTCATCGAACCTTTCCAGTTCCAGCCGGCTGCCGCTGCTCCATTCACGAAGAGTGAAAGGGCCTGTACCATTGATATCTGCGTGCCACCAGTTGCTCCTGGTTGCGTTTTCGGTATCAACCACGAAAGCCGTTGGATAGGCAAGCTTGTAAAGAAAATAGCTCCGGGGCTCCGTAAGTTTAACTTCCAGGGTATGTTCATCAAGTGCTTTTACGCCGTAAATTTTTTCCCCTTCCCCGCTGAATACTTCATTTGTTCCGGCAATGTCTCCCAGATACAACGGTGCAGTCTGAGACCCGGTCGCCGGACTGCAGGCGCGTTCCCAGGATGCTTTGAAGTCCCCGGCCTTTACCGGTCTTCCATCATGAAAATACACATCCGGGCGCAGATGGAATGTATAGGTAAGCCCGTCCTGGCTAACTTCCCACTCCCGGGCGATATCACCAACTACCTCCAAATCGTGGTTCAGCTTAACCAGCCCGGAGAAAATTTGCACAATATACTGGTGGGATATGGAGTCTCCGCTCAGAGCAGGATCCAGGGTATATGGATCAATGCCATAAAGATTGAGCGTCCCCCCGGCTGTTTCCTCTTCACAACTGCAGGAGGCCAAAGACGGCCCAGCCGCCATGATTATAACTGCAAGAACCACCGGCAACAGTTTTTTCATACAGCCAGCCTTTTCTTGCGGCAGCTTTTCACAGCTGACGAAGCCATTAAGACAGCCAGTAAAACAGCCATGAATGAAGGAAGGGCAGCCATTCTCTGCGCTGAAGAAGCGCTGTATTTCTCTTTAACCCAGGCCTGCCAGGCAGTATCCAGGCCATCAATATCGAAACCAAACACATTCATAAACGCTCCGTCGTAGGTGCTGCCCAGGCTGAAAGTGTAAAGAAGCTCTCCCATTTTCTGTGATCCATGCTGGCTGATTAGGTATTCCACCAGGCTGTAACTCTGGGCATACGAAAGATAGGTTATATCGGCATCGGATGAAAAGGGGCTGGCCAGGCTCTGCACAGAGATCAAATCGTTGTTGGCTGCTGCCCGCCGCAGATACGATTCGGAGAATTCTTCCATTTCACCCTCGGCATACATGGATATACCCTCATTGAGCCACACTGGAATCGAATTATAAGGGTTGTTCGTCATCTGATGGGTTACCAGGTGTGCCAGTTCGTGTACCATAGCCCTTTTACCCCAATCAATGTTGGAAGGCGCGATGCCGATGGCAACCACACCATAACCGGTAAAGGCGAGGCCTCCAGCCCATTCCTGGACATACAGCATAGCCCCCTGGAGGTCTTCTGAACTGCCGTAGATATAAATATTTACCGGCCGCGCAAGATACGCACCCATATCGTCTTCAAGCTGGATTAAAGCAACCCGGGCTGTTTCCATCAGCTCGCCCGCAAACGCCAGGTCTCCCCTGTACCAGTAAATGGAAAGGTTGCCTTCTGAAATTTCCTGCCATTGATACCGGGAATCGTCAAATGCAACTTTTTGAGGCTGTGTGAAATGGTAATTTCCGCTACCTGTTGAAATCTTCCACCAGTATTCCACTACTGTACCCGGCGGAAGATTTCCGGTGGTGTACATATCCCAGGTCCAGCTTGCCGATTTGGTATCGGCATCATAACCGGCAACAGACTCACATACAACATCAACAAAGCTGTCCCTTTCCACCCGGTAGTTGAGCCTGATATCAGTTATCTGCTCGCGGCTTTCCAGCTCAAGTGTAAAATTTATTCGATCGGGATATTCAACCACCGCGTAACTGGCGATGGTTTCTACATCAACCTGTGCATTTGCCGGCATTGCTGATGGCACGGTCAAAGCCAGCACAAATGCTACCAGGATTACGGTTAAACCCTTAACCCTCACCCTCATAACCCGACCTGAGATAGGCAGTAATCAGTTCGTCCAGTTCTCCTTCCAATACTGCTTCAGGATTGTTCATCTGGAAGTCTATACGGTGGTCTTTAACCATTTTATACGGATGGAGAATATAACTCCGTATCTGGTTCCCCCAGGCAGCCGAAATTGCTTCCCCTTTTATGCGCTCCATCTCTTCCTGCCGCCTGGCAATTTCCAGCTTGAGCAACCGAGCCCTCAGTATCCTGAAAGCCGTTTCCTTGTTCATATACTGTGAACGTTCACTCTGACAGGAAACCACAATCCCGGTAGGGAGATGTGTAACACGTACCGCCGAGCTTACTTTTTGCATATTTTGCCCGCCAGGCCCGGAAGAGCGGAAGGTATCAATTTTCAGATCATCGGGGTTCAAGGTAATATCGATATCCCCTTCTTCGGCTTCCGGGAGCACTTCCACCAGAGCAAAAGAGGTATGCCTCCCATGATCAAAATCAAACGGAGAGAGGCGCACCAGACGGTGAACCCCGTGTTCTGATTTTAGATATCCATAGGCAAGGTTGCCGTTGATCTCAACTGTGGCGCTTTTGATCCCGGCTTCGTCCCCGGGAGATATGTCCAGCACCCCGGCTTTATATCCTTTTTTTTCCGCCCAGCGCAGATACATACGCATCAGCATCTCCGCCCAATCCTGGGATTCCGTTCCTCCAGCTCCGGCATGCAGATAAAGAACTGCAGAGTGACGATCGTAAGTGCCGGAAAATGAAAGCTCGAATTCCAGCTTTTGAATCTCGTTTTCTGCTCCTTCAAGCTCGCCAGCCAGATCCTCTTCCAGAGAAGGATGGTTATCAGCTTCAAGAGTCAGCAGCTCTTCTATATCCAGGAGTTGTTTTTTCAACCCATCGATCCTGGCCACATCCGATTTTGCCACGGCCAGTTCCTGCATGACTTTTTTAGCTTTTTGCGTATCCTGCCAGAAATCAGCTTCGAGAGAAGCCTTTTCAAGCAGAGCTATTTCTTTTTTCTTGTTATCCGAGTCAAAGTCGCACCCCTGCTTGTGCTACACGCTCTTTCAACTCAACAAGTTTATCAGTTAATTCCGACACCAGCTTTATTTTCTCCTCGCAATTGTTCTATGCTCCCGGCAAACCGGCTGCCATGTGAGCTTTCCTTACCGGTTCCGGCAAGCGATATTTCGAACAGGTACCTGATACCCATTCCTCCGCACTTTCCAGTTCAATCCGGTTTCCAACCGATACAAAAACCGGGCGCACATCCTGCCGGGTACAAAGAACCGTTCCGATTACTTCGCCACCCTCAACAAGGCTTGACTTGCTACCTTTTATTGTATCCGGTTCAAGGTATGTACCGCAAAGCCGGGACTTGGCACAGCCAATTACCGGCATATCAACATACAATCCGAAGTGGCAGGCAATTCCCATCCGCCGCGGATGAGCAACTCCGTGCCCGTCTATAATCACCAGATCAGGGCTGATTTTGAGGCCATCAAAAGCTTTCAGGGCCAGCGGCAGTTCACGAAATGACAGCAAACCGGGAATATAAGGGAAGCTTGCCGAAGCCCGGCTCCTGGAAACCTCTACCACATTCAATCCTGGATAATCGAGTACTACCACTGCCGCTGTTGCTTCTCCACCACCGAAAGGGAATGAAACATCTATTCCAGCAATATATCTTGCCTGGCTACACCGGCCGGACCGTATCACCCGGGAGGCCAGTTCTTTCTGAAGAGCTACTGCTCCAGCAGGAGATACTTGTCCCAAAGGGATATTTGCGTCTGCCACCAATGAATTATACATCCAGCTCGTCCCGGGCAACAATGCACAAAAAGCCTGAATCCAAAACCCGTTTTTCAAATTATCAGGGACTGCAATCCGTTAAGTATTTCAGGCTTTTTAAGACTATATTATGTTAATCGGTATTGACAGACAATGCGTAATGAGTCATAATTATCACCTGATAAGGAGGAAACGTGGTAAAAATCAGGTTAAGAAGAATTGGTGCACCCAAAAAACCCAGCTACCGTCTGGTAGTGGCTGATAGCCAGTCACCCCGCAACGGTGCCTTTATTGAGATAATTGGTTTTTATAATCCCCTTACGCAGCCGGAAACCTTCAATGTTGAAGAAGAGGCTGCCCTAAAATGGCTCAGGCAAGGGGCTCAGCCGACTGCTACCGCCGCCAGGTTGCTGACCAAGGCCGGCATTATGGATAAGATCAAGTCAGCAAAGGAGTAACCATGAAGGAACTAGTTGAATTCATCGCAAAATCACTGGTAAATGCACCCGATGACGTGGTGGTTACTGAGGAAACAAGTGAGGAGAACGGCATCGTTCTTAAACTCCAGGTTGCCGATGAAGATAAAGGGCGCATAATTGGCAAACAAGGGCGCATCGCCCAGGCCATGCGAACCCTCATCCGGGTAAAAGCAGCCAAGGCCGGAACCAAAGCCTCTCTGGAAATTATCTAGAAGAATAATCCGGGCTTAAACCGTAAAAGCAAACCCCCCTTTTTAAAACTCAGCCAATGAGTTTAAGGGAGGGTTTTTGCTTTTACGGAGTATAGTTCTGAATCATAAACAGCAAAATAAAAGCCCGGCACAAGCCGGGCTTTTTCGCTATCTTTCCTGGTAACGCTTTCTCCGTCTGGTAGCTACCTTCAACCTTACCAGCGAACGTTTGAGGGCGGCTTCTGCTTGTGCCGCGTCCATTCCTGATGGCTTTTCAGCCATGCTCTGTTGAGCCTTGACTTTGGCAGCTTCTGCCCGGGCAATATCAATATCTTCAGCTCTTTCCGCCACATCGGCAAGAACAATTATTCTATCCGGCTGAACTTCGAGATAACCGCCACCGATGGCCAGATACTGTTCATCATTTCCATTGCGAATAATCAGTTCTCCGATTCCCAGTACGGTCATCAAGGGAGCATGATGGGGTAGTATTCCCAGCTGACCTTCGATACCTGGAGCAACCAGCATATCTACTTCTTCCGAGAATACTGCTTCTTCGGGAGTAACTATATCCAGTTTAATTTTTGACATAGCCTGTGCCTATTCGGCCAGCTTCCTGGCCGCCTCTACTGCTTCGTCAATTGAACCAACCATATAGAAAGCCTGTTCGGGAAGATCGTCATGCCTGCCTTCCAGGATTTCCTTGAAACCTCGCACTGTTTCAGATATCGGAACATATTTCCCCGATCTGCCGGTGAATACTTCACCAACAAAGAACGGTTGTGTCAGAAAGCGCTGGATCTTACGGGCGCGGGCCACAATCTGCTTATCTTCCTCGCTGAGCTCCTCAATGCCAAGAATGGCAATAACATCCTGAAGGTCCTTGTAGCGTTGTAATACTTTCTGTACATCGCGCGCAACCTGGTAATGCTCTGCTCCAACATTTTCAGGTGCCAGAATGCGAGACGTTGAAGCCAGTGGATCGACTGCCGGATAAAGCGCCTGCTCTGCCAGTGATCTTTCCAGAGCAATAACCGAGTCAAGATGCCCGAAGGTTGCCACCACACCGGGGTCGGTGTAGTCATCAGCAGGAACATAGATTGCCTGGAATGATGTAATGGAACCATTCTTGGTAGAAGTAATGCGCTCCTGCAGTTCACCCATTTCAGTTGCCAGTGTCGGCTGATAACCTACTGCCGATGGCATGCGGCCAAGAAGAGCCGAGACTTCCATACCAGCCAGCGTATAGCGGTAAATATTGTCGATAAAAAGAAGAACGTCCTGGCGCCCTACTTCACGGAAATACTCGGCCATTGTAAGCGCGGTAAGAGCAACACGAAGGCGTACTGCCGGAAGTTCATTCATCTGCCCGAATACCAGACAGGTTTTTTCGATAACACCGGAGTCCTGCATTTCATGCCACAGGTCGTTCCCTTCACGGGCACGCTCACCAACACCGGCAAACACGGAATAGCCACCATGCTCGGTTGCGATATTACGAATAAGCTCCTGGATGATAACCGTTTTGCCTACACCGGCACCACCAAGAAGTCCGGCTTTGCCACCCTTGGCAAAGGGCGTAACGAGATCAATAACCTTGATCCCGGTTTCAAACATCTGCACTGTAGACTGCTGTTCCTTGAAGGTGGGCGCGTCTTGATGAATCGGCCAGTAGTCCTTGGCCTTAACTTCACCATAGTCATCCAGCGGAGTGCCGGTTACGTTAAAGATCCTCCCCAAAGTGGCTTCACCAACCGGAACACTGATAGGGGCACCGGTATCTATAACTTCAGCTCCCCGTGCCAGCCCATCGGTCGGATCAAGAGAAAGGCACCTGACCCAGCCATTGCCTATATGGCTTTGCACTTCAAGGTTGAGTTTTAATTCTCCGGTATCGATTTTTAATGCGTTAAATAGTGCCGGCATCTGGTCTGATGGAAATTCGACATCAACAACCGAACCGATTACCTGTACAACTTTTCCTTTTAAAGCCTCAGCTTTTTCATTTGCCATAAGTTATTTCTCCTGCTCTAAAGCCATTTTACCGGCAGTAATATCCAGCAATTCACGGGTGATTACATCCTGGCGTGCTTTATTATATTGAAGTGTGAGATCCTCCACCAGTTCTTTAGCATTACTGGTCGCGTTGCGCATGGCTACCATGCGCGCTGATTGTTCGCTGGCAATTGATTCCAGAATTACCTGGTAAATCCGCATCTCCACAAAACGAGGCAGCAGTTCATTCAGAACACCGGTAATATCCGGCTCGTAGGTATGCTCCACAACACTAACATCTGTTTTTAATTTATCTTCATTTTCGAATTGAGCCGTATCAACCGGCAACAATTTTTCGATAACCGGTAATTGGGCCACAGTGGACACAAACCGGCTGTAAGCAATATAAACTTCATCCACTTCACCATCGGAGTACTGATCAAGCACAATGCGTGAAATGGGCAGGGTTTCTACAAAAGAAGGCCGGTCACCCAGGTTGGTAAACTCGGCCAATATATTGCGTCCGGTACGTCTGAGAAAATCAACACTTTTACGCCCGACAGCTACCGTTTGGACCGGTTGCTTTTTATCCAGGATAAAGTGACCGACTTTACGGTTGAGGTTGCTTACCAGGCCGCCGCACATGCCCCTGTCAGGTGAAATAAACACCAGTGCGATCTTTTTTACTTCTTCACGAGTATCCAGCAGCGGGTGCGGAGCGCTTCCTCCGGTCGCTTTGGTTGCACGAGTAAGATCAGCAATGACTTCAACCATCTTGTTTGAATACGGCCTGCCAGCAAGGCCTCTTTCCTGTGCCTTGCGCATCTTTGAAGCGGCTACCATTTCCATGGCGCGTGTGATTTTAGCCGTATTCTGAATACTGCGTATGCGCCGCTTAATTAAACGAATGTTTGCCAAAAGCTCTTCCTTACTTCTTCTTACCAACCATAAAGGTCGATTTGAAAGATTCAATCGCTTCTTTCAGCTCTTTTTCTATCTCCGGGGTGAGCTTTTT
>JAQWDO010000001.1 GCA_028705415.1 Dehalococcoidales bacterium | reverse complement strand
AGCTTTCTTGACGATGTTAGATCCGGTGGCCTCATCGCCGGTAAGAGAAAGTTTGTCGATTACCTTCAGTGAATTAAGCAAGCTAATGCCTCCGCCAGGCAGAATGCCTTCCTCAATAGCGGCACGAGTTGCGGCAAGAGCATCTTCTACCCTGTGCTTTTTCTCTTTCATTTCAGTTTCGGTAGCAGCGCCGACTTTAATGACGGCTACACCGCCAGCCAGGCGTGCCATGCGTTCCTGGAGTTTTTCACGGTCGAAGTCGGACTTGGTCTCTTCGATCTGGGCTTTGATCTGCTTGATTCTGTCGGAAATAGCGCTTGCATCACCCTTGCCTTCAACAATGGTAGTGTTGTCTTTATCCGAGACTACCTTGCGAGCCTGACCGAGATCTTCAATCTCTACCGCATCGAGCTTGCGGCCGATTTCTTCCGAAATCACCTGTCCGCCGGTAAGAATAGCGATATCCTGAAGCATTGCTTTGCGGCGATCGCCAAACCCGGGGGCTTTGACTGCCAGGACATTCATGGTGCCGCGCAGTTTGTTAACAACCAGGGTTGCCAGTGCTTCTCCTTCTACATCCTCGGCAATGATAAGCAGGTTCTTGGTAACCTGCAGGATTTTTTCGAGGGTGGGAAGAATATCGGCAATAGCGGTGATTTTCTTGTCTGTAATCAGGATATAGGGGTCCTCAATCACGGTTTCCATTCTCGCAGTGTCGGTTACGAAGTATGCGCTGGTGTATCCGCGGTCAAACTGCATGCCTTTTACAAATTCGGTTTCGTATTCTGTACCCTTGGATTCCTCGACGGTTATTACGCCATCGTTGCCGACTTCCTGCATGGCATCTGCAATGAGGTTGCCGATCTGGGAATCCTTGGCGGTAATGGTGGCTACCTGGACGATCTGGTCCCTGCCCTTGACCGGGGTGGAAACCGCCTTTAGTTCTTCCATGATAGCAGTCGTTGCCTTCTCAATTCCTCTCTTGAGGCCAAGTGCATCCGCGCCGGCAGCAATGTTCTTGAAGCCTTCTCCGATCATGGCTGCTGCCAGTACAGTAGAAGTGGTTGTACCGTCTCCGCAGGCGTCGTTGGTTTTAGAGGCTGCCTCTTTAACCAGCTGGGCGCCCATATTTTCAAAAGGTTCCGGAAGCTCAATTTCTTTGGCGATGGTTACACCGTCATCAACAACAGTGGGGGCTCCCCATTTCTTGTCCAGGGCTACCGGCCGGCCTTTGGGGCCGAGAGTTACCCTGACAGCATCTGCCAGCACATCGACACCCTTTTTCAGGGAGCGGCGGGCTTCCTCTCCAAATATTACCTGTTTTGCCATATTTTCCTCCTGTTATTTCTTTTCTTGATTAAAATTGTAATTTATACCCTTTTTGCCAGAATGTTGGATTCGGTAAGGATAATAAGCTCCTCGCCATCGATTTTGATTTCAGTCCCGCCGTACTTGGAATAGAGAATAACATCTCCTACCTTTACGTCCAGCGCTACCGGTTCGCCTTTGTCATTGCGTTTGCCGGGGCCGGCGGCAAGTACCTTGCCCTCCAGTGGTTTTTCCTGGGCGGTTGCCGGTAGGACTATTCCTCCTTTGGTTACCTCCTCAGCCTCGATTGGTTTGACCAGAACACGGTCTCCCAGGGGTTGGATTTTAACTGCCATTCTTAACCCTCCTTTTCCCAGTATTTTTCATTCGAAAGGCAATTATTTAGCAGTCTCAGTCGGAGACTGCTAAATAATATAATAAACCAATTCTCAAAGTCTTGCAACACTAAATTTGACCGAGCGGTTAAAAATTGACGAATATTTATGATAGTGAGAGAGAAGGAATTACGTCCAGATCGATGCCATTGACATTGCCCAGCCGCAGACGAAAATAGCCGCAGGCAGCTACCATGGCCGCATTATCAGTGCATAGCCCGGGTGGAGGGATTAGCACCGGCACCGGTGAAGCGCTTGCCATTTGCTTCCTCAGAAGGCTGTTGGCTGCAACTCCACCTGAGAGTAAAATTTGCTTTACTCCATACTTGACAGCCGCATTAGTTGTTTTCTTGACCAAAACATCAACAACAGATGCCTGAAAACTGGCAGCGGCACTTTCAATATTGTTGATCAACCCTGCTTCGCTCAGGCGCAGGAGGGCAGTTTTCAAACCACTGAAACTGAAATCTGCCGTACCTTTGAGCCATGCCCGGGGAAGCTTGATATCTGCTTTTGCCCCTTTGGCTGCCTTGTCAATCGCCGGCCCTCCCGGGTAGCTTAGCCCCAGGATGCGGGCAGCTTTATCGAAAGCTTCTCCGGCAGCATCATCTCTGGTTTTTCCAATCAAGGTATAATCCCCGTGGTTTTTCATCAGTATCAGGTCGGTATGCCCTCCGGAAACAATTAAACATAAAAGTGGAAATTCGGGCTCCCGGCTGGATAACCAATTGGCATAAATGTGTGCCTCTAGGTGATTGACTCCAACCAGCGGCAGCTTTCTTGCATAACTGATTGCCTTGGCTGTATTGGCTCCTACCAGCAACGAGCCGGCAAGCCCCGGCCCATGGGTGGCGGCGATGGCTTCGATATCGCTCCAATCCGCCCGGGCGGTCTTGATAGCTTCATCGATGACCGGAATTATGCTCAAAATATGCTGTCTGGAAGCGACTTCCGGGACGACTCCTCCAAAACGGGCATGTATATCGATCTGGGAGCTGACAATGTTGGAAAGAATATGCCGGCCGTTCTCTACGACTGCAGCCGCCGTTTCATCACAGGAACTCTCAATTCCGAGTAAAATCATCAAAATATTATAGCATATGCAAACCAAGAAGCCCTCTTTAATTGCTTTATTTCGCAACCGGATGGGTGGTGCTTAAATTGACTGGCTGCAATGCTCGTGTTATCATAGCCGGAGGGGAAGGCCCCTTACTGTTTATATGATAGAACTCAATCAACTCGGCCGGGACATAGCCAACTGCCGGGCATGCAGGCTGGCGGAAGGGCGCACCAATGCAGTGCCGGGTGAAGGTTGTCCTCAGGCAGATATTATGTTCATCGGTGAGGCGCCGGGAGAAAATGAAGACCGGCAGGGGCGTCCATTTGTTGGCGCCGCAGGAAAATTTCTGGATGAGCTCCTGTATTCAATCGGGATGAAGCGCGGTGATGTCTATATAGCTAACATAATTAAATGCCGCCCTCCAGGAAACCGTGATCCTCTTCCGGATGAAATATTAGCTTGCAAACCCTGGCTTGACCGGCAGATCGAACTGATAAAGCCCCGTATGATTGTTACCCTCGGCCGTTTTTCCATGTCCCTCTATTTCCCCGGTAAAGCTATTGGTAAAATCCACGGAAGCCCGTCAAGCAAAAACGGTATTATTTATTTCCCGATGTACCACCCTGCTGCTGCATTGCACCAGGGTGGCCTGAAAGAAGTTATAATAGGAGATATGAAAAAGATTCCCGGCATTCTTGCGGGGAGCAAGCCCGTGGAAGATGCTCCTGTTGAGGACCCGGCACAACAACTGAAACTATTTTAAATATAAGGAATATGATGCAAAAGAAAAGAACCAAGGCTATCAAACCAAAACTCAAGTTAATCCCTTTGGGCGGACTGGGAGAAATCGGGAAAAACATGATGGTTGCCGAATACGGGAACGATATCATCATAATTGACTGCGGTGTGATGTTCCCGGAAGAAGATATGATGGGCATCGACCTGGTTATCCCGGATATCAGCTACCTTCTGGAAAGAAAGGACAAAATTCGGGGAATTGTCATAACACATGCTCATGAAGACCATATTGGGGCTTTGCCGTATATATTGCCGCAACTAAATGTGCCAATATACTGCACTCGCCTGGCAAAAGGCCTCATTTCGGTCAAGCTCAAGGAAGGCAAGGCTCTGAATGATGCTCAAATCAATGTGATTGAGCCGGGGGGTACTTTTCCCCTGGGTTGTTTCAAAATAGAGTTCTTTCCGGTATGCCACAGTATACCCGATGCGGTTGGCCTGATTATTGAAACGCCTCTGGGGTTGGTTGTCCACACGGGGGATTTCAAACTGGACTATACCCCAGTGTATGGTGAACCAACCAGCCTTTCCCGGCTTTCCCAGGTCGGTTCCAAGGGTGTGCTTTTACTGCTTTCTGATTCTACTCATGCCGAAACACCTGGCTATACTCCTTCGGAGAAAGTTATAGGAGAAGCTCTGGATACAATAATCTCCAGGGCTAAAGGGAGGGTAATTGTAGCCACTTTTGCTTCTCTCATCTCTCGTATTCAGCAGGTAATCGATGCCGCTGCCAACCATGGCCGGAAAGTATTTGTTTTCGGGCGCAGTATGAGCGATAACGTCAAAATGGCGCTTGAACTCGGATATCTGAAGGCTCCGGATGGTGTGCTCGGTAAAGGGGAGGAGCTTAGAGGCCTCCCTCCGGAAAAGATAGTTATGATTACCACCGGCTCCCAGGGTGAACCTACTTCGGCATTGGTGCGTATTGCTAACCACGGCCATCGCCAGGTTTCTATAATAAAGGGAGATACAGTTGTGGTGTCAGCCTCTCCCATTCCCGGCAACGAATCCCTGGTTAACCGCACAATTGACAGTTTGTTTAAACAGGGGGCTGAAGTATTCTATGACCAGCTTTCCAAGGTTCATGTCCACGGGCATGCTTCCCAGGAGGAGCTCAAACTGGTGCTAAACCTGGTCAAGCCGCGCTTTTTTGTGCCTGTTCACGGTGAATTCCGCCACCTTACCCTGCATTCCCGTCTGGCTCTTGATGCCGGAGTGGAAGAGAAAAACATATTCCGTCTTGAAGATGGAGATGTGCTTGAACTGAGCGCCAATTCAGGCCGGGTCGCCGGGAGGGTAACCTCCGGACACGTCTACGTTGATGGATTGAGTGTGGGTGATGTTGGCGGGGTAGTACTCAGAAACAGGCGCATGTTATCCAAGGATGGTATAGTGGTAGTGATTATTGCTGTTAACCAGCAGACCGGCAAACTGGTTAGCCGTCCTGATATTGTATCTCGCGGTTTTGTTGATATGGTAGAAGCAAAAGATATGATAGAAGAAGGCAAGGATCTGGTGGCGACAATCGTTGACCACCGTGGCAAACGGGAGGCTGATTTATCATCGGCAGATTCCAGGGTGCGCGATGAGCTGAACCGCTTTTTCTTTGAGAAGACCAAGCGCCGGCCGATGATTTTGCCAGTACTGGTAAAAGTCTAGGAGCAGGAAGTGTCCAGGGAAAGGGATAACAAAAGAAAAGAACAAGCTGCGATTAAAAAGAAAGCAGACAGGAAAAAGACTGCTGTAACGAAATATTCAGAAAACAAAGAACCGCGCAAACGCATAAATCCTTTCAGAATATTTACCAAAGTCTGGTTCTGGGTAGTTTTGCTGGCGCTTGTTGCCGCCGGTCTGATCTACTGGCAATGGGATAAAATTGTTGATTTTGTCTGGGACACAGCGGCGAGCACTATGAGCTTGCTTGGCTGGGGGATTATTCTGATCGGAGTGGCAGTCCTGATTATCCTTGCCATTGTTTTCCGTCACGAAATCGTCGCTTTCGCCCGGCGCTGGAAACTGTACCAGTGGAACAAATGGCTTGGAGCAATAGCCTGGTTTGCAGCCGTTTGGGGACTGCTGGGTATCCTGGAACTCGGGGGTGCGGTTGGCGATGCCATCATAAACGGAGACAGGGGATATGTCGGTTACCTGATAGTAGCAGGCCTTGTTCTTGGCGGGTTTGTTCTCTTTTTCCCGCGCCTTGTCTGGAGAGCCCTGAAAGCTGTGGTAAAAGGAATAATAGAGTTGTTCAGGTTGCCCCCTCCGCGGCCAAAAACTCCCAGACCGGTTCAGGAAGAGTTTAAATTTAACTACCCGCCGACGGTTACCGAAAGCCGGATCGTGCCTGAAAGCCGAATGGTGCCTGAAAACCGGGCAGAAAAACCTGCTTCGCCGGAGAAAGCTGGACCGGGTATAAAAGCCCCTTCAATTTTAATAGCGCCCGAAGTGGTTCCCGGGAAGAGGTATCCGGATATCACCCCGGAATTGGTTGAAAAACCGGTACAATCTGGGCCGGGGAAAACCTCCGCAGTGCCCCGTACAGTATCTCAGTCGGGTGAAAGTACGCGGGATATCAAACAGGTTGCCCGCGATGTCTGGCGCAAGTATGGTGAATCCTCTGATCTGGTGCTGGTTGATGGCTGGAAACTGCCTCCGATAGATATTCTGGACGTTTCGCCGGAAGTTGATTTTGGCCAGGCGGATAACAGCAAGCGCGCACGATTGATCGAGGAAGCGCTGGAAAGCTATGGAGTTGAAGCAAAAGTCGTGCAGGTCAATGCCGGGCCTACGGTTACACAGTTCGGGATTGAGCCCGGCTGGGATCGTAAATTCCGGGAAATTAAAGACCGGGATGAAGAAGGCAACATTACAGTCCGGCAGGAAGAAATTTCACGCACAAGGGTAAAGGTAGAGCGTATTACTGCCCTGTCCAATAACCTTGCTCTGGCATTAGCTGTTCCCGGTGTGCGTATAGAAGCTCCGATTCCGGGGAAAGCGCTGGTTGGTATTGAAGTTCCCAATGCCAATTTTGGGGTAGTAAGTCTCAGAAGTGTTATAGAAAGTGCCAATTTCCAAAAAATCCTGGGCAAATCGAATCTGGCTCTGGCATTGGGCAAGGGGGCTGGTGGTGAAGCGATTGCCGGAGACCTAGCCAGGATGCCGCACTTGCTGGTGGCTGGTTCCACCGGAAGCGGCAAGACTGTTTGTTTAAATGCGATTGTCTGCTGTCTTCTTATGTGTAATTCGCCCGCGGATTTGAAGTTTATACTTATTGATCCCAAGAGAGTGGAGATGGTTCAGTATAACAGCCTTCCCCATCTGGCTACCAAGGTAGTGGTAGATACTGACAAAGCCCTGAACACACTTCGCTGGCTGAGCCAGGAAATGGATAATCGATACAAAACCCTGTCCGCTGTAGGAGCCCGTAATATCGAAGCGTACAACAAAAAGGTCTCCCGACAGGAAAAGATCCCGAATCTGGTACTGGTGATAGATGAACTGGCTGACTTGATGATGACCGGGTTTGCCGAGGTTGAGCATATACTTTGCCGTTTGGCGCAACTGGCGCGTGCGGTGGGTATTCACCTGGTTGTTGCAACCCAGCGGCCTTCGGTTGATGTAATAACCGGGCTCATCAAAGCCAACTTCCCCACACGCATAAGCTTTGCAGTCACTTCCCAGGTTGATTCACGCACGATTCTGGATTCTACCGGAGCGGAAAAGCTCCTCGGCCGAGGCGATATGCTATATTTGCCAACGGAAGAAGCTAAACCCCGCCGGCTGCAGGGCTGCTTTGTTTCCGATCCGGAAGTAGAGCGCCTGGTTTATTTCTGGGGTACGCAAAAACAGGAACAGGCGGCTACTCTAAACCTTGATGAGCTTGCTTCACTGGAACCGTCTGCCAAAATCCAGGAGACCACGGCTCCCTCTGACCCTCTGATTGCTGCTGCCAGAAAACTGGCTGAAGAACACGGCAACATATCCACTTCCTTCCTTCAGCGCAAGCTTCATATCGGTTATCCGAGGGCGGCGCGTATTATGGAGCAGTTACAGGAAGAAATGGATGACGAAAAACTGGATGAAAACGAGGCGGAACTAGAAAAAGAGAGGCCTGATGGCCATTATTAGATCTTAAAGGTTTATTCCGTCAGGGTTACGATAGCCAGCACTCCGGGTCCCCCGTGAGGCGCCAGTCCTGCTCCAAGCCTGGCAACCAGTGTTTTTTCCTGCGGGAAGACCGGATCAAGCCGTTCTGCCAGGGCATTAGCTTCATCCGGGGTTGTTGAGTGCAGGATGCACATTTCTTTGATATCACCTGCGCCGGCAGCAAAGTCGGCTAATTTATCAATGCCCTTTTTACGGTTGCGCACCTGGCCCACCGGAATAAATTCCCCGTCCCGCATGGTAAGAAGAGGCTTGACGCTGAGTACCGCCCCGACCAGTGATTTGGCTTTGCCAATGCGCCCGCCACGTTCCAGATATTTCAGGGTGTCAAAAAGTACCAGCAGGCGTACTTTTTTCATCATGCTTTCTACCGAGCTGGATATTTCTTCCAGACCTTTGCCTTCCTTTGCCATTCGGGCGGCCTTAATGGCAAGAATACCGTGTGAAATGGATAACAGGTGGGTATCTATCACATTTATGGGGCAAGGCCATGGTTTTGCATTTGCGGCTTGCAGAGCCGAGCTGTAGGTACCGCTCAAACCGCTTGAAATATGTATGGAACATATTCCGTCTGCTTTGCCCACTACTTCCTGGTATGCCTGAATAAAATCCTGCGGTGTTGGCTGTGAAGTAGTGGGCTGTTCTCCACCCAGCAGCCTTTCATAGAAGGTATCATGGCTTATGTCCAGGCCATCACGATATGATTCAATTCCGAACAGTATATAAATTGGCACAACGGTTATATCAAGTTCCTGTGCCAGAGCATCCGGAATATCGGAGGTACTATCGGTAACTATTTTTACGCTCATGCGAATATTAAATGAGTTATTCCTCTGGAATAAAGAGCAGTATATCGCTAGTCGAGGTATTTGGCAAATATTAACACTGGAATTGACCCTCAAGCTTTAGGAAACAGTGTGGAATGTTGTAGAATAAGTGTCGAATTAATAATACGAAGATATCCTGAGCGGATTTCGGTCGTTAATATCTGACACAAGGGGTTTGCAAGGAAGAAACTAAATGACAGTAAAAGCAAAACTTGCTCTGGCGGCAATCGTTTTATTGATAATATCAGCCCTCTTCGGGGTGGCTCTCACAGACAAGGTATTCTTTACTACGCTGTATTTGGACCAGGGGGAAACCATCGAAAATTCCGATGGCTCGGTGGAAATTCCTTTTTATCTCTATAAAGACGCCTGGCAGGAATACAAGGCTAACGTTATAAACCTCACTGTTGTTTCGAAACATGCTTCGCAGGAAATGGTGATGATGAGCCTGGAGATGGACCCCGCTGCCCGTTACAGTTTAGATTCCCTGAAGCTGGAATTCTATGTAAGCAACATATATTCTGCCATCCGGTTTGAAGACCCGCTAACAGGGGAAAGCCTGCCTTACGATTACAAATTGAGCGGTAACGATTCAAAAGCCGTTTTGGATTTCCCGCATTTCGACAGCCAGGCTGGTGAAAAAATTACTATCAAATTTTGGCTGGATTTAACTGCGTCGGAGACGCCGATAGCGGAAGGCCCGATATTGATGGATTTTGCCATACACGAGCATAGTGTATTAAAAATTGCCCGCCATGTTGTCCGCCAGCATGTCCTTCAGCTTGCTATTCCGGAATAATCTTCCCTGGTTGCCTTTCCTGTTTTCGTATGAACGGGCCATACATCAACAATGTCATCCAGAGGAGGGCGACAGCCCGACGAAGGATCTTCCCCGGATAGCGCCCCTCATAACATACCCGGCGTTTACGATAAGACGAGCCCGGTTCTTATAAGATTCTTCGCTGGCGCTCTGAATGACATAAACCCACACTGTCATCCAGAGGAGGGCGACAGCCCGACGAAGGATCTTCCCCATGCAGCCAGATACCTCTTATGGGCCTTTGCGGGCTTTGGACAGGGTTTCCTTGCTTTCCATGGCAACTCTCAGTTCTATGACCCGGTCACGTATCAGAGCAGCTTTTTCAAATTCCAGGTTCCTGGCCGCAACTTTCATCTGCTTTTCCAGATCTCTGATAAGCCGGGCAATTTCTTCACGGGTGGCCGGTTTCTGGTCTTCTCCCTTTTCCTGGCTTAGAGCAGCCATTTTAACGCGTTCAGTGATGTCCTTAATGGCCTTTCGGATGCTCTGCGGGCTGATGCCATGTTTAAGGTTGTAATCTTCCTGGATTTTCCTGCGCCGCATGGTTTCAGCCATTGCCCGTTCCATGGAGCCGGTTATTGTGTCAGCATACATGATTACATGCCCATCGATATGACGGGCTGCCCTTCCCATGGTTTGAACCAGCGATTCCTCCGAGCGAAGGAACCCTTCCTTGTCGGCATCGAGAATGGCGACCAGGCTTACTTCGGGCAAGTCAAGGCCTTCCCGCAGGAGGTTGATTCCCACTATCACATCATATATTCCCAGACGGAGATCGCGGAGGATTTCCACGCGGTCCAGGGTATCAACTTCAGAATGGAGGTAATTGGTTTTTATACCCATCTCTATAAGATATTCCGAAAGCTGTTCGGCCAGTTTCTTGGTCAGTGTAGTAATCAGGCACCGTTCGCCCTGTTCCACTCTTTTTCGCACTTCTCCAACCAGGTCGTCAATCTGTCCGCGGGTAGGTTTGACCTCAATAGTGGGTTCAAGCAAACCGGTGGGACGCACCAGTTGTTCGACAACCTGCTGGCTTATTTCCAGCTCGTAAGGCTTAGGAGTTGCTGATACATAAATTGCCTGATTGATATGCCGGTTGAACTCTTTGAAATCGAGAGGGCGGTTGTCCATTGCCGATGGAAGACGAAAACCATAATCAACAAGCACCTCCTTGCGAGCCCGGTCTCCATTGTACATGCCGCGTATTTGCGGTATGGTCATATGGGATTCATCTATTATCAGCAGGAAGTCTTTGGGGAAGTAATCGATCAGAGTGTAGGGAGCGCTGCCCGGAGAGCGCCGGGTAAGATGGCGGGAATAGTTCTCGATGCCGGTGCAATAACCCACCTCTGCAAGCATTTCCAGGTCATAATTTGTGCGGGCCTTAAGCCTGGCTGCTTCCAGCAACTTTCCTTGCCCTTCCAGCTCCTTCAGCCTTTGCTCCAGTTCCTGCCGTATGCTTTCCATGGCTTCTGTCATTCTCTCCGGAGAAGTAACGAAATGCTTGGCAGGGTACAGGTCGATATTCTCCAGCTCGGCCAGGAACTCTCCGGTGAGTGGATCCAGGCGGATAATCCGCTCCAGCTCGTCTCCAAAAAACTCCAGTCGGATCGCCGTATCCTCATATGACGGAAGAATTTCCAGCGTATCGCCCCTGACTCTGAAATGCCCGCGTGAAAAATCAAAGTCGTTACGCTCGTACTGCTGGTCGACGAAACTTCTCAGCAGTTTGTCCATGCTGTATCGCCCGCCCTTTTTCAGGCTGATAATAAAGCTTTTGTATTCTTCAGGCTCCCCAAGGCCATAGATGCACGAAACCGAGGCCACTATGACAACATCGCGCTGGCTGAGTAACGCTTTGGTTGCGGCGTGGCGCAACTTGTCTATTTCCTCGTTTATATCAGTTTCCTTGTCGATATAGGTATCTGTCTGGGGAAGGTAGGCTTCAGGCTGATAATAATCGTAATAGCTGACAAAGTATTCAACCGCATTATTGGGCAGGAATTCCTTGAACTCGCTGTAGAGCTGGGCAGCCAGGGTTTTATTATGGCTGATTACAAGGGCGGGTTTTCCTGCTCTGGCGATGGTGTTTGCCAGGGTAAATGTTTTTCCGCTACCGGTTACTCCAAGCAGGGTTTGGTGGGTTAAGCCCTGCTCGATTCCCTCTACCAACCGGTCGATCGCCTGCGGCTGGTCGCCAGTAGGCTTGAAGTCGGCATAAATTACAAACTCCGACATTTGAGGCCGTCCTAATCTCTCCCGAGCCGAGTCAGGGCCATCTTGATTTTGTCTTCAAGTCCGAGGTTTTTGTCGGTTGGGAGACCGCTTACCGCACGGGTAGCTTCGGAGGTTGAGTACCCCAGGGAAATAAGGGCAGCTACGACATCGTTATTCTCTTGCGAAATTTCCGAAAGAGGCAGCAGGATATCACCGGAAGCAAGCCTGTCCTTTAGCTCAAGCACGATCCGGCTGGCGGTCTTTTTGCCGATTCCGCGGATTGCTGTAAGCAGATCGAGGTTGCCGGATACTATAGCCGCTGCCAGTGTTTCGATATCCATCTCGGATATCATGGTCAGTGCAAGCTTTGGACCAAGGCCGCTAACGCTGAGGAGGTTTTTAAACAGGGAAAGCTCGGAAGAGCTGATAAATCCGTAAAGGCTCAGCCCATCATCCCTTACCTGGAAGTGAGTATATAATTTGACGCTGGTGCCGGTATCACCCAGTTTAGCCAGAGATACAGGCGGGATAAATACCTGGAAACCGATGCCACCAACATTGATGATTGCTGAATCAGTCCCAACCATTTCCAGTTTTCCGGTAATGCTTGCTATCATTTTTGTTTACCTCCGGTAAGATTATTGAGATGAGACTGTCGCGAATGGCAAATGGCAGCCGCCAGGGCATCGGAGCAGTCGGCAGGGGTTGGTACCTCTTTCAGGTTAAGCTGCAGCCTGACCATTTCCTGTACCTGGGCTTTGGAACTCGCGCCGTAGCTGGCCGCATTGTATTTTATGGCTGTGGGGGAATACTCGAATGCGGGGACAGAGTTTGATGCTGCAGCCAGCAGGGCAATAGCCTGGGCTTTGCCAATCGCCAGTGCCGTTCGGGCATTGTCTGCCACAAATGGTGTTTCTATGGCGATTTCATCCGGCTTGTATTCTTTAATTACCTCGCAAAGAGAGCAGTAAAGAAAGAGAAGCCGTTCCCCCATGGAAGAACGGCTCCGGCACTTCAGGGCATTATAAGCAACCAATGCAATTGAGTCACCCTGACTGTCGATTACCCCGTACCCAAGGATCATAGTACCAGGGTCAATTCCCAGAATTCTCATATTAATTTAAGTTGAATGGTACTGCTCTATAGTAGCGTCGTCAAAATCTACATTACTTACAACCGACTGTACGTCATCCAGATCTTCCAGCCTGTCCAGCAGCCGCAGTACCTGCAACTGGGTAGATTCGTCCAGGGACAGTGTCGTTTTGGCTACCTGGCTTACCTCTGCAGAACTGGTGGTAATGCCGGCTGATTCAAGAGACTTGAGCAGTTCCTCCATATCTTCCGGAAGGGTGTATATTTCAATATAACCTTCCCCGGTAACTACATCTTCTGCCCCGGCATCAATCGCTTTCAAGGTGATTTCATCCGGGTCTGCATTTTCTGTATCGATGGATATTATTCCCTTGGGGTCGAACAGCCATGCGACACTGCCGTTTTCGCCGAGATTTCCGCCGCTTTTGGTGAAAGCTGAACGAATTTCCTGTACGGTACGGTTGCGATTATCGGTCTGAACGCTGATCATGACAGCAGCCCCACCAGGGCCGTAACCCTCGAAAGTGGTTTCGATATAATTTGCGCCTTCCAGTGCCCCTTCACCGCGCTTTATTGCGCGCTGAATGTTTTCGGATGGCATATTGGCATCTTTGGCCTTTTGTATGGCAAGGCGCAAACGGGCGTTAAGATCCGGGTCGCTTCCCTTTTCTCTGGATGCCATGATAATTTCCCGGGTAAGTTTGGTAAAAAGCTTGCCTCTTTTTGCATCTGCAACACCTTTTTGGTGCTTTATGGAATGCCACTTAGAATGACCTGACATTCATGTAGCCTCCTGATTTAGAATAGACGGCCATTACATATTTTCTTCCAATAATTGTATCACTTTGGAAATGCCAGTTGAACAATCGAAATGTGATTTAGATAAGCAGGAAAAATTTTTTTGGCTGTCGTAATAAAAATACAGTAAAAGACCGTATAAATCAAGCCCGTCGCGTTTTTTCTCCTCAACTTGTTAACGGAACCGGGCTCATTCATTCTTCGAGCGGGGGGTGGCATGCTTGGCGTATAATAATTAGCAGGCTGATTAAATCACTGCAGCTGTTATTCTGCTTAAGGAGGCAATGATTTGCGTCTGGTTTTTATGGGAACTCCGGATACAGCTTTGCCGGTATTACAGGCCCTCTCCTCAATTCATGATGTTGTGGCGGTATACACCCGGCCGGATGCCTGTTCCGGCCGGGGCAGGGTAATGTCACAATCTGCCGTTAAAAAAGAAGCGTTAAGACTTGGCATCCCTGTCATGCAACCATCAAATTTCAAAGAAGCCGGCTCCATCGATTTTCTCAGGGATATTCAGCCCGAAGCTGTGGTTGTAGTAGCATACGGGCGGATATTACCCAAAACAGTGCTGGAAATCCCAAGGCTTGGCTGTATTAATGTCCATTTTTCAATTCTGCCGCGCCACCGTGGGGCTTCACCGGTTGCCGGAGCTATTCTGGCCGGGGAAATGTTTACCGGAATAAGCATAATGCTGATGGATGCCGGTATGGATACAGGCCCGGTGTTATCCGTTTCCCAGGTTCCGGTATTTGATTGGGATACCACACTGAGTCTGGGCAAGCGCCTTGCCGCGGTATCCGGGAGTGTTATCGGGGAGGTTCTGGAATCCTGGGCCAGGCAGGAAATTGTTCCCCGCGAGCAGAACGAGAAAGCCGCTACGTATTCTGGAATTATCCGCAAGGAAGATGGCTTGATATCATGGAATGAAGATTCATCTACGATCTGGAGAAAAGCCAGGGCATATTATCCATGGCCGGGGGTTTATTCAACCTGGCAGGGGAAAGTACTTAAATTGTTAACGGTTGAGCCATTTGAAAGCAATTGTATTGAAGAGCCCGGGAGAGTCATTCACCTTGATGGAAAGCATGGGATGGCTGCCGGTGTAGTTACCGGTAAAGGAATTCTGGGGATAAAAAGCCTGCAGATGGAAGGGAAAAAAGAAATGACAACTGCGGACTTCATCCGGGGGCAAAAGGATTTTATTGGGTCACTCTTACCCTGCTAACCGGCTTGCGGGGGTTCCTCCAGCCCGACTTCGCTGATAATCCTGTTAAGTAAAGCCCGTCTCATCATGACCTTACGTTTGAATTCTCTTTCCTCATCGAGATGAATAAAATAGTTCGAGTCCGGTGTAGCCCAGAAGAAAATCCATGGCTGGTTGTGGTCCCTGTTCATGGAAGAAACCCCCTTCTTACTATAATAGGCCCCAGGAGGCGTGTTTTCTGATTTACAGTAATTTACATGCTGGCAAACCTAAATTAAGCTGTGAATAGGAAAAAAGTACCTTATTTATGTTAGGCTTTATGCCTTATGTTTGTCAATACCAGCCGGTTATCGGGATTGGCTGGTGTTTTGGTACAGAAGTTTATACAAGCAATCAAATCACCTGATAGGTTATAATTTTTTAGAGTTTATCCTTTTAAGAGATAACCAAGGAGCAAGCATGTCTTATCCGGACAGTATTCTTGCTGGTGTGCAAAAACCCGCTCGTTATACGGGTGGAGAATGGCATTCAGTCGATAAAGAGTGGCAAGAGACAGATATACATCTGGTGTTGAGTTACCCCGATGTTTATGAAGTCGGGATGTCCGGCATTACACTGCCGATTCTGTACCAGGCCATCAATGGCCTTTCCTTTGCGCTTGCGGACCGGGTTTTTGCTCCCTGGCCGGATATGGAGCAGGCGCTGAGGCAAAACAGGCTGGCCCTGCAGGGAATAGAAACAGGAAAAACTCTGGCAGAGTTTGATGTTATTGGTTTTCTGTTGGGGTATGAGCTCAATTGCACCAATCTTCTCAATATCCTGGATCTTGGCGGTATACCGGTCAATGCCATTGACAGAGATGAATCCCACCCGCTGGTGATGGGGGGAGGAATTGGTGCTATGAATCCCGAGCCGCTGGCAGATTTTGTTGATTTCTTTGTGATTGGTGACGGGGAGGAGATAATTACCCAAATTACAGAGCTTGTCAGAGCTTTAAAGCAGGCTAAAGCCAGCCGGCGGGGAATGCTTGAGGAGCTTTCACATCTCGGTGGTGTTTATGTGCCGTCGTTTTATGATGTTGAATATGATATAAATGGCAGATTCAAAAGCATTGAGAAAAAGTTAGAGAGTGCGGCAATGCCGGTTGAGCGAATAATATGCCGCGAGCTTCCGCTTTTTCCGGAAAAACCGATTGTGCCGTTAATAGAGACAGCACAGGATAAGGGTTCGGTTGAAATCAGCCGCGGATGTACCCGCGGGTGCCGTTTTTGTAATGCGGGGATTTATTACCGCCCACTGCGCCACCGTAGCCAGGAAGAAATATGCTCAGCCGTGCAAAAACTCATCAGTTCCTGCGGTTATGATGAGATCACTCTGCTCTCTTTGAGCTCTGGCGATTACCCGGATATTACCGGGCTTATCAACCGGCTGAGCCGGACGGAGCAAAGCCGGGGTATCACATTTTCCCTGCCAAGTTTAAGGATAGATGAAAAAACTCTTGAGCTGGTGGAGGCGCTTTCTCAAAGACGGCGCAGTGGAATTACGCTGGCGCCGGAAGCCGCAACGAGCCGTTTGCAGAGGGTAATCAACAAGGTTATTCCGGAGGAAGATATCTTGCAGACAGCAGCCACGGCTTTTGAAAGAGGGTGGACATCCCTGAAGCTGTATTTTATGCTGGGGCTCCCAACCGAGACTGAAGAAGATGTTGTTGAGATAGCCAGGCTTGCTTCCAGAATTTTTGACCTTGGTTATCGTTCGCCCGGGCGGCGCCCCAAATTGAGATTGAGCTTATCGACCTTTGTGCCCAAGGCGCATACTCCATTTCAGTGGTTTGGGCAGATTAACAGTGAGGAAATATTAAAGCGGGTAAATCTGGTCAGGGATAATATTGGACGCAGAAAAATCAGTATTAGCTGGCACGATCCGCAAACCAGCCTGCTGGAGGCGGTAATGTCTAGGGGTGATCGGCGTTTGGGAAGGGTTATTTACCGAGCCTGGCAGTTGGGCGCAAGGTTTGATGGTTGGGATGAATTATTCGATTATAATCGGTGGAGAGAAGCATTCGAAGAAGCCGGGTTGGACCCGGCTGAATACGCCAACCGGCAAAAAGGAATCGGGGAACCACTGCCCTGGGAGCATATTTCCAGTGGAGTAAGCCTCAAATTCCTGGTGGAAGAGTATCACCGTGCGATGCGTGGGGATATTACCCCGGATTGCCGTATAAATGCCTGCAATCTCTGCGGCATTGAAAAACGTGTCAGTAATTGCCACCGGCCATTTAAAGGAGCAGAAACAGCTTGAATCATATAGTTAACATAAACTCAGATCTGTGCACCGGCTGTGGCGCGTGCGTCAGTATGTGCCCGGCAAAAATCCTTTTTATCGACGCTTCCGATATATGCCGGGTAACGGATGAAAACAAGTGCGATCGTCTCGGTGGATGCGAACGCACTTGCCCCACTGGCGCAATTTCTATTGCTCAGCTTTGATTCTAGTCGAAAACGGTAATGGCGACCAGGGCATCCTCGGGTTTAATGTCCATCAGTTTAACACCCTGTGTAGAGCGACCCTGAACAGTGATTCCCTTGCGTGGATCTTCTTCTCTGACCGGCGTGCGGGTTACCACACCATGAGCTGAAATCAGCATTACCTGGCGGGTTTCTGTGACCTGCGCTGCGGCGGTAACCTGCCCGGTTTTACTGGTAAGACTGAAGGTTTTAACTCCACTGCCGGCTCGTTTTTGTACGGGGTACCTGGAAAGAGGCGTAATCTTACCGAAACCGCGTTCGGTAACCACCAGAAGGTAAGCTTCGGGATTTACCATATCCATGGCAACCGTCTGATCGCCGTCCAGGAGTTTGATGGCTTTTACTCCACCGCTGGCTCTGAGACTGGTACGAATATCCTTGACCGGGAAGCGGATAGACTGCCCGTTTCTGGTTACCAGGACGACATCGTTTTCATTTGTCCCCATTCTTACGCTAACCAGGCAATCGTCCTTATCGAGGTCCATTGCCAGCAGCCCGCTCGAGCGGATCGAACTGAAGCTGTTGATATCGACTTTCTTTATCTCTCCCTTTTGAGTTGCCAGAATCATGAACCAGTCTTCGCTGAATTCCTTTACGTCTACCAAAGCGGTGACTCGTTCGCCATCCTGAAGGGGAATAAGGTTGATAATTGACAGGCCTTTACTGACCCGTGAAACATCCAGGGGAACCTCATGGCACCTGATGCTGAAAACCCTCCCCCGGTCGGTAAAAAAGAGCAGGTTGTCATGAGTATCGGCATACAGCAGGAAGCGGACGGTATCAGCTTCGCGGGTAACCATTCCGATAATACCTTTGCCCCCTCGGTGCTGGGGAGTGAAGCTTTCTGCCGGAACTCTTTTAATAAAACCGCGGTCGCTGAGTGTCACCACCATAGCCTGGTGAGGTATCAAATCCTCTTCGCTGAATGCCAGAGCTTCCTGTTCGTTGATTTCACTTTTGCGCGGATTGGCTTCTTTGGATTTGAGTTCCCCGATTTCTTTTTTAACTACGCCAAGTATTTTACCGGGGCTTGCAAGCAAATCTTCGAGGTGGCTTATGAGCTTGAGCACCTCAGTGTATTCATCAAGGATTTTTTGCCTTTCAAGATTGGCGAGCCTCCTGAGCTGCATATCCAGGATGGCTTGTGCCTGTATCTGGCTCAGTTCGAATTTTACCATCAGCTCGCCCCGTGCTTCCTCAGCTGATTTGGCAGCGCGAATGGTGGCAATCACTTCTTCTATGAAATCAAGCGCAATTTTTAAACCTTCAAGAATATGCGCGCGGTCCCTGGCGCCCCTGAGCTCGTATTCAGTCCTTCTGGTTATTACTTCCTGGCGGAAGCTGATAAAATGCTGCAGGGCTTCTTTCAGGCTGAGTACTCGAGGCTGCCCATCGACCAGGGCCAGCATATTGACGAAGAAAGCCGATTGCATCGGGGTGCGCTTGAACAGGTTGTTGAGTACCTGTTGTGGCTGGCCTTCCCTTTTCAATTCAATTACAATTCGCATTCCCTGCCGGTCTGACTCATCTCTCAGATCGCTGATGCCGGTAATTTTCTTCTCTTTAATCAAGCTGGCAATCCGTTCAATCAACGCAGCCTTGTTAACCTGGTACGGCAGTTCATTTACAATAATCTGGTAACGCCCGTTTGGTGTTTCATCAATAAATGCCCGGGCCTTAACCACCACGCGCCCGTGTCCGGTAGCATAGGCGCTTCGTATTCCCTCAACGCCTTGAATTATCGCTCCGGTGGGGAAATCCGGGCCTTTAACTATCTGCATCAAATCACTGACCGAGGCTTCGGGATTATCGATCAGATAGTTGATAGCACTGCAAATCTCTCCCAGGTTGTGGGGCGGGATATTTGTCGCCATGCCAACAGCAATGCCGGCAGATCCGTTTACCAGAAGGTTTGGCAGCCTGCTTGGCAGCACTACCGGCTCCTTCAGGCTGTCGTCGAAGTTGGGCATGAAGTTGACGGTTTCTTTATCAAGGTCCATCAGCATATGTTCTGCGATAGCAGACAGCCTTACCTCGGTGTAACGCATAGCTGCCGGGGGATCGTTATCTACACTTCCGAAGTTGCCCTGTCCATCGATCAGGGTATGGCGCATGGAAAAATCCTGGGCCATGCGAACCATTGCATCATATACTGAAGAATCTCCGTGTGGATGGTATTTACCCAGTACTTCTCCAACGACCCTGGCGCTCTTTTTATGGGAGCCGCTATGGGTTATACCAAGCTCCCGCATGGCAAAAAGGATACGCCTCTGGACCGGTTTAAGCCCGTCTCTCACGTCGGGCAATGCCCGGGCGATGATCACGCTCATGGCATAGTCCAGATAGCTGGAGCGCATTTCGTCTTCAATTTTGATGTCGTTGATGTTTCCTGTGGTTAAATCCATATCAAGGTCTCCTAATTAGTTTCTTCCTGGTCGTCATAATTATCATCACTGCTGTCTGTCCATTCATCTTCCTCGTCGCTTTCTGCGTAGTAGCTGTCATCACCGGAATCGGTGCTTATGCTGACTTTCGCTCCTGCGAGCTGGTCTCCGGTATAGCGTTCGACCCGGTCAAGATTGCGGGAAGGGAATGAAATTATCCCATGCTGTGACGGATGCTGGAATACTTCCCTTATTATAATGGCTTTTGAGCCCGTTGCGCTCACCACCTTGGAACTGTAATGGTTGCCGCCTCTCATCAGTTTTATAAGCCGCTGGCTCTGGCGTGAATCTATTATTCCCAGGTATTCTCCCTGTTCAGTTTCGACCTTGAGGTGGGCGCCTTCGATAGCCAGGTTTACCTTTTCTCCGACAACAATACTTGCCCAGGTTTCTTGCGGTGCTTCCCTTTGGAGGCTTACTACCCCGGCTTTACCGGGTTCTTCTATAAAGTGTTCCGGATCCAGTCTGGTAAGGGGTGGTGCCTTATGGCTGACCCCTTCGCCCAATTGTGAAAGCCGCCGGAGGTTTTTTTCAGCAATTGAATTATACGGATCAAGCTCATAAGCACGGCTGTATGCATCTCTTGCCGGGGCATATTCGCCCAGTTCCATGTATGCACGGCCAAGACGGTTGTGAGCGTCTACATCACAGGGTGAACCCTCAATGATTGACAGGTTGGCAGCCACAGCTTCCTGCCACCGGCCTTCCATGGCCAGGTTTATAGCCTTCCGGCTGGTTGATGGAAGAACAAAAACCGGTTTTTCCGTTTCTTGTACCATTTATCCTCTCTTCTGTTTATAAATCTTTTTAATCGGTGTCTGGAATGAGACCAAACACAAGCTTCAAATAGTAAACGAAAAACATATACTTTTGCAAGGTGTTTTTAAGAAAAAATATTCCAGTCCGAAATTGACGTTTTAATGAGCTGTATGATAATCTCAATCTATCATCTTATCAAACTACCATTTTAACACAAGGAGAGCAACAATGTGTCAGGAATGTGGATGTGAGCACCCGGAAAGGCTGAAAGGTAAACCCGGAGAATGCTCCCCCGAGCAGGTTTTGGAGTGTCATGGGAATCAGGAGAACAAGCAAACTGAATCCGGGGAATAGTTGGTAAAGAAATTTAAAAAGGAGATATTAATGCGAGAAGCAGTGGCAGCGGTTCTGGATAAAATCCGCCCCAGCCTGCAGGCAGATGGGGGTAATGTCGAACTGGTTGATGTTACCGAAGATGGCATCGTCAAGGTTAGCTTGAAAGGTGCCTGCGCCGGTTGCCCGATGTCTTCAATGACTCTGAAAAATGGTATTGAGCGCCTGCTCAAACAGGAAGTACCCGGGGTCAAAGAAGTAGTTAATGTATAGATAATTTTGAATTGGGAAAGTAAATATGGCGGCCGGGAAAGGCCGCCATATTTTTTATGCCTGTTCCAGCTCGAAAGCCTGGTGCAGGGCCCTCACGGCGTCCTTGACCCGGTCTTCCTTTATGATGCAGGTAATACGGATTTCCGAGGTAGAGATCAGCATAATATTGATGCTTTCCCGGCTGAGAGTTGCAAACATCCTGGCAGCATATCCCGGGCTGGTCTGGATGCCGGTGCCTATAATGCTGACTTTGCCAACTGAGGAATCAAATACGCAGTCCCGCGCACCAATTTCAGCAGCTATGGGTTTGACGATTTCCATGGCGGGGGCAAGATCGCTTTTAGCTATGGTAAAGGTCAAATCAGTAATGTTTTCAATACTTGCATTCTGAACTATCGTATCTACGCTGATTCCGGCAGCGGCAAGCCTTTCAAAAATCGTTCCCGCTATACCCGGCCTGTCCGGCACGCCGACGATTGTAATCTTGGCTACGTTCAAATCCTGTGCTATTCCGGTTACTCTGTTTCGTCCTTCCACTGGTATGCCTCCATGGATTAATGTTCCTGGGCTTTCCAGAAAGCTGGAAGCAACCAGGATAGGTATATTGTATATTTGGCCAAGCTCCACCGCTCTGGGGTGCATAACATTGGCTCCGTAGGTGCTCATTTCAAGCATTTCTTCATACCCGATTTCATCAAGCTTTTTGGCCTGGCTGACGATACGCGGGTCTGCCGTGTATACCCCGGTAACGTCGGTATATATTTCACACTTGTCTGCATTAAGGCTTGCTGCCAGAGCGACCGCAGTTGTATCAGAACCGCCACGGCCGAGAGTGGTGGTATCCATTTCATCGTTAATTCCCTGAAACCCGGCTACGATGACGATATTGCCCTTGTCAAGCTCCTTGATAATGCGCCGGGGATCGATATTGGTTATGCGTGCCCTGGAGTAGGAATTGTCAGTTCGGATACCTGCCTGGGCTCCGGTCAGGCTGATAGATTTTGCGCCGAGTGATTTAAGCGCCATGGCCAGCAGCGTAGAAGAGACAATTTCGCCGGTAGAGAGAAGCACGTCCAGTTCACGGCTGCCGGGGTTATCGCACACGTCATAGGCGATTTTAAGCAGGTCGTCGGTGGTATCCCCCATTGCGGATACTACAGCAACTACCTGGTTGCCGCTTTCTGCAGTTCTTGCAATTCTGCGGGCAACATTCATGATTTTTTCTCCGTCAGCTACGGAGGAACCGCCGTATTTTTGAATTACTAGAGGCATCAGTTTTACCCTTGTGTGATACTACCCATTTTCAGGGTGAAATTACCCATATTCTATACCCAAAAGGTTGGATATTGCCAATCCGGCAAGAGAAATTGCTCCTGGATTAAAATTCTTTTTATTTTATTTGATTAATTTATATACTATTGACATTTTCTCTGCATACATTATAATGAATATTGGAGGGGGACGAAGAGTAACCCTCCAATACCGGAAAGGAGGTGGCGTGATGGAGATTATAGCCGTTTTATGCCGGAGAAAATTTCCTCGTTGCTGCTCCTTGCTGGTGAAGGGCAAGGTCGGTTAGCATCACCAGTGAGGAGCGGGAGAAGGCCCCCAAGCCTCTCGAGTAGATTATCCTCCGTTTGGTAAAGGAGGTCTTCTGGCTGTTGTCAGGTTGGAGAGGTAGGGAGCGAAGCAGTAAGTTACAGTTGAATAAGTAACAACAGGGCTCCGTGGATATCCACGGAGCCCGTTTAATTCTGATATGTGGCGCAGAAGCCAGCGAAAGGCTTTATCTAGGCAACGGCAAGAATCAGAAGTGCAACGCCGATAAATAACACCGTTAGTATGATAGTCAGATTAAAAAGGGTTTTCTCTATGCCGCGGCGTGTGCGGTAAACGGTATCTGCCTGCCCAAATATCCCTCCCAGGCCACCTCCGCGTACCTGCAGGAGCAGAACCGCAATCAGCGCAACTGAAATAATTATCTGGGCCACCAACAAGTAAGTTTGCATATTTTAATATTCCTCCAGCTTGCGTTTTAAAATATCCGCAGCAATTTCCGGGTTGGCTCTTCCTCTGGTCAGCCGCATCATCTGCCCGATTAAAAACTTGAGAGCCTGTTCTTTGCCGGCCTTGAAATCTGCTACTGCGGATGGATTGGCTTCAATAACTTGAACGGCAAATTGGTCCAGTTCCTCAGAACCGCTGATCTGGGTCAATCCCTTTTCATTAACCAGGGTTGCCGCGCTCTTTCCGGTGTTAAACATTTCTTCCAGTACTGTTTTGGCTGTTGCCATATTGATTGAACCACTGCCTTCAAGCTTAAGTAACCCGGTCATTTCTTCCGGTGAAACCTTTTTGCCAAAGTCTTCAAAATCAATGCCCTGAGCATTTATAATCCCGGAAACCGGCCCGGCTATCCAGTTGGCGACTTCTTTGGGGGAGCGCCCGGACTCACTGAGTACGGTTTCAAAATAATCTGCCGCTTCTTTACTTGCAGTGAGTATTCCGGCGTCGTAATCAGATAATGAATAATCTTTTATAAAACGCTGGCACCGCTGATCGGGAAGCTCCGGCATCCGGCACCGGATATTTTCTACCCATTCCCGGCTGACTTCAAGAGGAGGCAAATCGGGCTCTGGAAAATACCGGTAATCATGTGCATATTCCTTGCTGCGCTGGCTGACGGTTTTTCCGGTTTCTTCTACCCAGCCGCGAGTCTCCTGGTTTATTTTTTCACCGTTGATGAATGCCTTTCTCTGACGTTCAGCCTCGAATTCAAGCGCGCGGTATACGGCTTTCAGGCTGTTCATGTTTTTTACTTCAACCTTGGCAAGCAGCTCTTCCGAACCCTTCGGCCGGATGGAAATATTGGCATCACAGCGGAAACTGCCTTCTTCCATGTTGGCCAGCGATACTCCCAGATAACGCAAAATGCTTCTGAGTTTTATCAGATAGTTACGGGCTTCGGCGGGAGAGCGCATATCCGGCTCGCTTACTATTTCCATAAGAGGAACTCCGCTTCGATTGGCATCAACCAGGCTGTATCCATTGCTGCCGGTGCCGCGGTGGAGGAGTTTGCAGACATCTTCTTCAAGGTGTACACGGGTAATACCCAAACGGCGGGAATTCCCATCGGTTTCAACTTCTATCCAGCCACCCAACCCGAATGGCTCATCGTACTGACTTATCTGATAACCTTTTACAAGGTCCGGGTAAGGGTAATTTTTGCGGTCGAACTTGGCGCGCTCCGGGACCTGGCAGTTAAGAGCGAGGGCGGTGAGGATGGTATTTTCAACTGCCTGCCGGTTAATTGTCGGCAGGACTCCGGGCATACCAAGGCAAACCGGGCAGGTACGAGTGTTGGGTTCAGCGCTGGCATAATCAGAGCCGCACCGGCAAAACATTTTGCTGCGTGTGGTAAGCTGGGCGTGTACTTCAAGGCCAATTACGGTTTCAAATTCTGGGTTCATTTTAACCTGTTAAGTATAACAACATTGTTTTTAGCTTACAAGAAAGGCTTCCGGCAGGATTATAATTATCCCAGATTGCCCGATTTATCGGTTTCAAGCTGGCCGAGCAGGATTTTAACCGTATTGGGTAATCACCTCTTGATATGTCATTCAGAGCGTAAGCGAAGAATCTCACACGGATTGTGCCCGTACATACGGAAACATGACTTGACGCCAGCAATAATCGAGCAAGGCAAACAAGGAAAGCAGTCCCCGAAAATCAGCGGAACGAGTAAAGCTGATTTTAACCGGTGTAGCCGTATGCTATAATAATTCCTCAGTGGGGATATAGCTCAATTGGGAGAGCGCGGCGTTCGCATCGCCGAGGTCGGGGGTTCGAATCCCCCTATCTCCACCATTTTTCCTTCTGTTTTCAAGCGCTTCCTTGATACTTCCTGTTGATTGCCCATGCATTTATTATTAGAATCCTTTATTGATATATAAGGCAGGCTTACTCTCAAGCCTGCCTTATATAAGTCTGCCTTATGGTGTTTACCCTAACATAGCCTTCATATCAGCTTCGGGAGTTGAAATTGGTTTAAGGTCGAACTTTTCCACCAGGACATTAAGCACAGCGGAAGATATGAAAGCAGGCAATGAAGGCCCAAGGTAGATGTTCTTGATTCCAAGAGACAGAAGCGTAAGCAAAATACAAACTGCTTTTTGTTCGTACCATGAGATCACCATGGAAAGCGGTAAGTCGTTGACACTGCAATCAAATGCCTTTGCCAGTGCAGCAGCTACATGGATGGCTGAATAGGCATCATTGCATTGCCCCATGTCGAGTAAACGTGGCAGGCCTGCAAGCTCGCCAATGTTGAGGTCGTTAAAGCGGAATTTGCCACAGGCAAGGGTCAGTACTATCGTATTGGCCGGAGTCTGTTTTACGAATTCAGTATAGTAGTTACGTCCAGGTTTGGCTCCATCACAGCCGCCCACCAAAAAGATGTGCTTGAGATCTCCTGATTTCACCGCTTCAATAACTTTGTCTGCCACTCCCATCACCGTATTTCTGGCAAAGCCGGTCATCAGTTCTGTTCCCCCGTTAATCCCGGTGAACTGCTTGTCCTCGTCCCAGCCACCCAACTCAAGCGCTTTTTCAATAACCGGAGTGAAGTCTTTCTTTTGATCCTTGTCCGGCACATGCTTGAGCCCCGGATAACCAACCACTGCTGTGGTGAATATGTTTTCGGCATAGGTTTCCCTTGGTGGCATGATACAGTTGGTGGTGTAAAGAATTGGTGCTGGCAGGTGGTCGAATTCCTTCTGCTGGTTTTGCCACGCAGTTCCGTAATTGCCTTTCAGATGGGAATACTTCCTCAGTTCCGGGTAGCCGTGTGCAGGCAGCATCTCGCCATGGGTGTAAATATTGATTCCCTTACCTTCTGTTTGCTCGAGAAGGTGTTTGAGGTCCAGCAGGTCATGGCCAGTAACTACGATAAACGGCCCCTTTTCTACTTTCATGCTTACCGTGGCAGGTACGGGGTGTCCGTAAGCTGAAGTGTTGGCTTCATCCAGCAAGGCCATACACTTGAGATTGATCTGTCCGAATTCCATAATCAGGGATAACCACTTATCCACTTCGTGATCTGCGCCGATCTCTCTCATCCCTTTGTAAAGCCAGGCAGTAACTTCGGAATCATCCTTACCGAGTATATGAGCATGCCAGGCATACGCCGCCATGCCCCTCATTCCAAAAAGGAGTGTCGAGCGGAGAGAAACAATATCAGTTTCACCCTGGAAGAGGTTATCCGGGTCATAATCTTTGCCACCGCCAAGTTTCCCCTTTTCGGTTTCAATCCGCATCTTAAGCTCATCAATGCGTTCAGGATCGAAGTTGACGTTGGTCAGGGTTGCGAAAAGGCCCTGCATCATCAGTTCATCAGCGTTTTTGCCCGGTATTTTCCCCTCAGCAGAGCGTGCCAGTCCTATCAGGGAACAGGTCAACTCGTCTTGCTTTCGCGATACATCAGGGTTCTTGCCACAGACACCTGTTTTGGTACAGCCGGTACCCCTGGCTGTCTGCTCGCATTGAAAACAGAACATGTCATTCATTATTTGCCTCCCAATTTTTTTTATTTACAGTCCATTTGCACTGTCAGATATAATCTAATACAATGGCAAAATGAAAGCTGTAACGTGTGTTACCATATAGAAGGTTTTAGATGTATTTGGAATGGATTGATACTTTAAAGTCTGCTTTACTTTTTCGAAATATCTCCAGCGATTCTCTGAATGTTATGCTTGGCTGTCTGAAGCCAGCAGTGCGCGAATATAAACAACGGGAGATTGTCGCTGTCCATGGCCAGCCGTTTCAAGGCATCGGCATTATTGCCTGTGGCAAGTTGGCGCTTACAAAGGAAACATATTCCGGCAACCGTATTATTATGGGGATACTCGAAGCTGGTGATATATTCGGGGAGATTGTAGCCTTTTCCGACCACAGAATTTGGCCTATGACGGTTATAGCCCAGGAGGATTGCGTCCTGCTTTTTCTGCCGCCGGACAAGATAACCGGGACTTGCTCAAATATCTGTACTTCACACAGCACGCTCATTATGAACATGCTTCAGATTTTGTCCAACCGGGCTTCAATGTTAGATAAAAAAATTGAGCATATCTCGGCTAAAAACATTAGAGGCAGGATCAGCAGCTATTTGCTTGATTTATATCTGGATACAGGTAATAAAGATTTCGTTCTGGCAATGAAAAGACACGAGCTTGCAGATTATCTGAATATCCCGCGACCGTCTTTATCCAGAGAAATGGCCTTGATGCGTGATGATGGTATTATTGAGTTTAAAGGTTCGAATATTACCATTAACGATATTTTAAAGCTGGAGAATTCAATTCAGTGAGTAATAATAGTATATATACAAAAGGATTATAGGAGAGCAGGATCATCAAGCAATTGAGCTAGTGCTGTTATCGGCAGGGTGATGCTCCCATGACTCAGATTAAAAACGGCAGGTGCTCCATGATAGAGAATATATTTAACTATTCAACTAAAGAGGAAAAAACAATTGAACAGATCGTTCAGGATGATGCGGCTCAGATCAACCATATGATTCTGCCAAAAGATGCCGCTCTTCCCGAACATTACTCAAATTCCAATGTTTATATGATCGTAATGCGAGGCAATTTGTCCCTCAGGCTGGATGATCAGGAGCCCCATGTTTATAAGTATGGGCAGATTGTGAAAATTCCCTTTAACACCAGAATGAATGTTAGTAACCGTGATGACCAAATACTGGAATTTATGGTCGTTAAAGCGCCCCACCCGAAAATTTTTAAAAAGCACCTTGAAGTAATGGAAAATGAATAAGCAGGTGCGCTTTCTTTCCGGTGCCGGGAGCAGTTCCCGGGCAACGTCATAAAAAGGATAAAAGTCGCGACGGTCAGGCTTTCGGCTGGCGAATGCTTTCCATGAATGAAGCCAGGCCTTGCATTATTTCTAATGGAGCGGGTGGGTTTCCGGGGATTTTAAAATCTACTGGCAGGACCTTGTCTGCTCCACCAAGAACTCCGTAGCTGCCATTTAATAGCCCTTCGCCACAGGCATCGTCCCCAACGGCAATCACCCAGCAGGGGCGGGGCATTGCGGCATAAGTTTTCATTACAGCTTCCTGCATGTTGCGGGTAACTGCCCCGGTGATAAGGAGCACATCAGCATGCCTTGGAGAAGCAACAAAGCTAACTCCAAACCTTTCGATATCATAATGTGGAGTGCTGAGGTTGTTTAGCTCGATCTCAGCAGAGTTATCCGAGCCTGAATCGAGCTCGCGTATGGCCAGGCTGCGGCCAAAAACCCTGCATACATGTTCCTTGAGTTGTAAGCCAGTAATTTCGAAATCTTCCGTGGTCGGGTCTTTAACGGATGAAAGCTTTCTACTGAATATATTTCTTATGATTTTGTGCATTTTTAAAGATCGTTTCCAGCGTAGGATAAATTAAAGCTTTTATTTATCACCGGAAAATCCGGCAGGATGTTGTTTATGACGGCATGTTCAATGGCCGGCCAGTTACAGAAGGAAGCGGTGATCACCTCCCAGTGCTCAACTGTGCCGTTTTTTACTCTCAGCCAGTGAATATTCCGGCCTCGTGGAGCTTCAAGCATTGCTATGGCCTGGCCGGATCCCGGGTCAAAACCCGAAAAAACCGGCCCGGGAGAGCAACGGGCAATGGTTTCACTTATTATATCAATTGAAGAAGCCGCTTCCTCTGCTTTTACCCTGAACCTGGCCAGCACGTCACCGGAGGTTTTAACCGGTATCGTATACTTTAAACCCGTATAAACTCCGTAAGTGTGCAACTGCCTGGTATCACCATCATAGCCGGAAGCACGGGCTACCGGTCCGCTGAGGCTCAGAGGCGCTACCAGTTCCGGTGATACAATTCCGGTAGTTTCGAACCTGTCAATTACCCAGGCAGATTCATCAACATCAGACAGTGCCTTTCTCATGCGGCGGGAAAAAGTAACCAGAAAAAACTTGAACTTCTGGAGCATACCATCTTCTATATCCCGGCTTAATCCACCCGGTATAATTGCACCCTTGAGAAATCTGGAACCGGTAAAGGTGGCGTTCCAGCGCATTATTTCCTCTCGAAGAATAAAGAACGGAGAAGCCCCGATTGGGTAACCTACATCTACCAGCATTCCTGCCAGATCCCCAAGGTGAGAGTACAGGCGCTCCATTTCAAGGAGGATCGTTCGCAACTCCCATGCTCGTTTTGGGAGTTCAGCGCCGGCTATCTTTTCTACTGCCAGTGAGAAAGAGCAGGCATTAACCGCGCTTTCATCCCCGCTGATGCTCTCTGATAATTTGTTTACCTCAGCTACGGTTTTACCTTCAGCCAGTTTGTTTAAGCCCCGGTGTTTATATCCCAGCCTTAACTCGAGGTTGAAAATGGTTTCCCCGATAACGCTGAAGCGAAAATGGCCCGGTTCTATAATTCCGGCATGCACAGGGCCTACCGGAACCTGGTAAAGGCCTTCGCCTTCAAACTTCTTGAATGAGTATTCGGTAGTGGCCAGGTTACTTGAAAGTGTCTCTGGATCTGAATCGACCATTGGGTGGAAATCTGCCGGGTAGGCTTCGTGCAGGAGCAGGCGGCGGGTATCGGGCAGGCTGGTAAAATCCAGGCCGTACCAGTCTCTGGCTCTGCGTTCAAAGTTGATTGCTGCCGGGAATATTTTGTATATGGAAGGCGCCTGGTTGTTTTTAACCTCGGCAATCATAACCAGGGCTGGGGACGGTTGCTTTAATTCAAAGGCATAGTATAGTTCAAGACAATCTTTTTCATGGCCTGGAACTGCCCAAATGCCGATAAGGGCAAGATCTTCCCGGTTAGCCAGCCATCCGGCAGCTTCTATGATTCCATCGCCGGGAACGCGCAAATAGTATTCCCCACCTTCCCCCCGGGAGAAACGGCTGCCAATTTGCCTGGATTCAAGGTGAGTCATTAGCCCGGTTGTAACGATATCCATCATGCGCATATCCCCAGTTCAGCACAAATAGTATTTATAATGCCGGTTAACCACGAGGGTACGTGCACGCCGAGGATCAGAATAATCACCATACAAACGATTATCGGCACTTTCATTGAAAGCGGTGTTTTAAACAGACCGATTTCTGCTTCACCCTTCTGGCTGAAAGCCCTGAGGAAGTAATATCCCATGCCGGCAGCCACAACCATAAATAATAAAAGAACTACGAAGAACAACAGTGGTTTTTCTGCCAGCACGCTGAGTATATTGAATTTGACCAGAAAAACCGGCAGCAGCGGCGTACCTGCAGCCGCGGCTATGCCGGCAATAAGCCCGATGCTGGCGAGTGGCTGATGGCTCATCGGCTGGATAACTGCACTGAATTTGTTGGAAAGATATTGCCGGTGCCATATTCCTGCTGAAAAAAACAGCAGTGCTTTAATAAAGGGTTGGGCAAGCTGGTTGAAAACCACCCAGAAAAATGCCAGCGGGCTGGCGAGCCCCATACCAACCAGGGCAAGCCCTGTTTGTTCTATGGCAGAAAATGCAATGACTTTTTTGGTATTGGTTCTGGCAAGCAGGCTAAAAGCTGCCACACCTATGGTCAGCGTTCCAATCGAAAGCAGGGTTGTATTCACCAGCCCGGTGTCACCCGTCTGATGACTGATAGAAAATAAGCGGATAATGGCAAACAGCCCCAGGTTAAGTACCGGGCCATACATTACCGATACCGCTGAAGGAGCTTTAGCATACGCTTGCGGCATCCAGGTATGGAAGGGGACCATCCCCGATTTGGCTCCAAAACCGATAAGCATCAGGATAAAGGCGACGTTGAAAGCACTCTGGTTAAAACCGGCTGCGTTTTCCATCAGGCTGTTCCAGTTGAGGCTCCCGCCGCTGATTGCTTCCTGGCTCAAACTAAACAGAATGATGATGCCCATGAAAGTAAACAGCATGGAGGTAGATGCCACGAAAACGTATTTAAGCGCAGCGGTAATATTTTCCCTGGCTTTCAGAGTAACTATAAGCACGGCTGAAAATATGGTTGAGAGTTCTATAAATATCCATAAAAGCGCCAGGTTGTTGGATAAAAAGCCCATTATAAGAACTGTCTCAAGCAAACAGAAAGACCCATAGAAAACGGGAAGCAGTGATTCTTCGATTTCTTCTTGCTTGAGCAGGCTGTCTATATACCCGCGGGAGTATATTGCTGCCAGTAAAAATAACGCAGCCGTAATCAGTATTTCAAAAACAGCCAGCGTATCCATATAAAAATAACCATTGCCGGATAATTCTACCGGGCGGTTTAAGCTGGCCATCCAGATGCTCAGCCCCATATATATTACCGCCTGTATTATGGCCAGCAAGCTGTAGTGATGGTTGCCGGCACGTTTGAAACAGCGGGAAACCAACAGCACCAGGCCTGATGAAAGAAGCGCTGGTATGCCCGATATCCAGATAATATTCTCAGCCATTATTCTTCTGCTTCCATTCCAAAGTTACGCAAGCGTTCGTGGAAAGATTCAATGGTGGAATCTATACCAAAAGCCAGCAGGCTGGCCAGTACCAGAATCATCAGCAAGTCCACCAGAATCAGTACTTCAATAATAAAAGGCAGTTCGGCCACAAATAAACCGAAAAGCAATACCCCGTTTTCCATGGTAAGGTAACCGACGGTTTTGGTGATAACCTTGCGGCGGCTAAAAATTACCATCATCCCCATAAGCGCAAGAGATACTCCGATGACGGTGCCAAGCAGGAAAAGGGGCTCAAAATTCAACTCGTCGCTCAACTTGTAAAATAACCGGTAAACACCAAAAAGTAACCCGATGCTGACCAGTATCGAGCTGATAGGGGTCAAATATCTGAATTCCAGGTCTCTTTTAATAGGTATTTTCCGTAAAAGGCGGCGTAAAAACAGGGGGATAACTATTGCCTTGCTGACCAGTGTCAGCAAGCTGATTAAAAGCAGGCTGAAAATCCCTTCCTGCCAGTACAGAACCAGTGCCAGTAATGCCAGCAAAAGAGACTGGATCGAGTAGATTGTAAAAAGAGATCTCAGGGAGCGCTGGGTAATCACAAGCACTGCAGTGCCCAGGATCAGCACCAGCAGTATCCTTATTATAACCGCAATCAAAAGCGGGTCGTTCATAATATCAGCTCAAATACAATGGTTACAAAAGAAAGAAAAAGAGCCACCATAAAGAAGCTTGGCAGGCGGAAAAACCTGATTTTTGCCAGGCTGGTTTCAAAAATGGCTATTATCACGCATAGTATGGAGCCTTTAGCAGCAAAACTGACCATACCCAGGGCAACACCTGCAAACGTAAAACTATCAGGCATTCCCAGTGGAAAGAGCAGGTTTATCAGCACAGCCATGAGCAGTGTCTGTTTGACAGCATGGCTGATCTCCATCAGGGCCAGGTTGGGGCCGGATTGCTCAATAATCATGGCTTCATGGACCATGGTAAGCTCAAGGTGGGTTTCCGGGTTGTCTACCGGTACCCTCGCCGTCTCTATGATTAAAATAATAAACAGTGACACCCCGGTAAGCAGGAGCGTGGGAAATTCCGTCAGCGAGTTTGATGCAGTTGTGGCAAACATTTGTGTGATATCAGTAGTATTGAGCACGAAGGCGATAGCTGCAAAGGTGATTATGGTAATCGGTTCGGCAATGGCAGAAAGGCTCATCTCGCGCGAGCTGCCCATTCCGCCAAAAACGGAGCCGGCATCAAGCCCGGCCAGCGCCATAAAGAACTTGGCGGATACCAACAGGTACAAAAACAGGATGATATTTGCCGGGACTGACCCTTCGGGGGGTAAAAACAGCACCGGTACCAGGGTAGCGGCCCCAATTGTAAAACCGATGTTTAAGTATGGAGCCACTTTCATTATGAACGAAGAATTATCGGAATAAATTATCTCTTTTTTAAACAGCTTGTGCAGGGTAAAATATGGCTGCCAGACCGGAGCGCCGGTTCTGCCCTGGGCCATTGCCTTTATTTTTTTGATAATGCCCATAAACAGGGGAGATATCAAAAGAATAAAAAGCGGGTTTAGCAGGTAGTAGATTACTGTCATAATTACTACAACCACCATCCGGCTGCCAGGATAGAAATGACAATGGCAATAAATCCGTACAGGATAAAGTTATCCAGATCTCCGTTTTGCCAGTTGGATACCCAGCGCCCTATACGCATGGCAAACCGGGCAACAGGCAGATAGATACGCTCTTCGAAAATCTGCATGGTTTTAATTTCTGCCTTACCATGGTGGAGAACTGACCTGAAAACGTCGGTAAAACTTCGTTCAACCATCTCTCTGGTGCGAAAAATCGGGCTGAAAAAATTAAGTATCGGTTGAGAAAACCCGGTAGCTGTGTATTCCGTGCGGGAGTCGATATTTGCTGAGCCGCAATTCCAGGTTTCAATTTTTCTAACCGGGATTTTCAGATACCGGATCATTAAGAACGCAATGAGCACAACTGTGATGATTATAATGGTTACCGGAAGCAAATTGGGTACAGGCAGGTTAAGCCCCATCATGTTAAAGAAATGAAATGAGCCGACACCGAGTATTACACAAAGGCCGGCCAGGATTGCCGGAGCGGCTATCATGCTTGGACTTGCCTCGTGAGCTTGTGCGGCCGCTTCAGAACGGGGTATGGCCAGAAAGGTGATCCCGAATGCCTTTACAAAACAGGCAGCAGCAAGGGCGCTCATCAGGGCAAATGCTGCAAGGGAGGCAAAAACCCCGATTGCAACAAATAAACTGGGTATCTGGAAAGCTCCCAGGTATGACTGGAATAATAAAATCTCACTGGCAAAGCCGTTTAAAGGCGGCAGGGCAGAAATGGCAGCCGCTCCCACCAAAAAGATGCCAGCAGTGGCTGGCATACGTTTGACCAACCCTCCCATTTGTTCAATATTGCGGGTTGAAACAGCATTGATTACGTTGCCGGAGCACATAAAAAGCAGGGCTTTAAAAAGCGCATGGTTGAGGGAGTGGAAAAGAGCACCGGCCAGGCTCGCGAGCGCCAGTAATTCCAGGCTGTAAAATGTAAAAATACTGTAAAGCCCCAGGCCTATGACGATAATGCCAATATTCTCAATACTGTGGTAGGCAAGCAGCTTCTTAAGGTCATGCTCTTTAAGCGCGTAAATCACGCCCAGGACTGCTGAGAGCGTTCCCATCCCCAGTAGTACTAAACCCCAGCCTAATGGTATAGATTCCAGGTTTAGTGTGATTCTGGCCAGCCCATATATTGCTACCTTAAGCATAACTCCCGACATCAGTGCAGATATATTGGAAGGGGCTGCTGAATGGGCATATGGAAGCCATTTGTGCAAAGGGATAAGGCCAGCCTTGGTGCCAAAGCCAAGCAGGAAGCCGGCAAGAACCAGGCTAAGATTCGCCATGGCGGGCATAGAAGCATTTACAGCCATGGACCCGGTTGAAGAGTAGGTTACAAGGCAGGAGAAAAACAGGAAAACAGTGCTGAGCTGAGTCATCACCAGATAGTAGATCCCAGCCTTGATATTTTCGGCTTGTTTACGTTCAAGAATCACCAGGAAGAAGGAACTCAGGGACATGATTTCCCAGTTAAGCAGGAGGGCGAAGTAGTTTTCTGAGGCAACTACCCCTATCATCGATAGGATAAATATCGCCATCAGCCCGATAGACCACTGGCGCTGCGCAGGTTCCGGCTGGTGTTCGACATAACCCAGGGAGTATACCGTTACACACGCGCTGACAACGCAGATTATCAGTATGAAAAATGCAGATAGCCTGTCCAGGTAGAAATTTACCGCCAGCAGTTCACTGACTTCAAAAAGGGGGATCAAAACCTGCAAATCCCCGGCCATAACCCAAACGCTGGCAACAATTATTCCTGCCAGGCCGGGCAGCATCAACAACAGGCTCAAACGGCGCCAGACAATATTCGGTTGAATCAAGCCTGAAAGGGCTAAAACGCCAGCCGCCAGAATAATGGCCATACTAACCAGGAGCAGGGTTGTTATCATTTAAATATTAAAAACCAGCATGCCCAAAAGCAAAGGAAGCCCCGTCAGGGCTTCCTGTCTTGTAAAAAATAAGGGTCTATGTTCGTATGTCAGTTATTCTAGTTCAAATGTTATTAAGAGTCAAACAAAGCTGAAAAAGCTGCTGGCAAGCCCTGGCTTGTAAAAAAATTACACCGCTTGAAAGGCCTCCAACATCTTGACAGCGGCATTATATGGTATTATATTATGGGTATATACCCATAACTACGAACTAAATGATATACAAAGGAGGAAGCCATGAAGCAGATTTTTGTTAGAGAGCGCAGTGCTGTTACCGCAGGTGACGGGGAGCCCCGTTTTGCCGTTGTATGTGTTAATGGTGATGATAGCAAGCTGAAGTTTTACAAGACCCATTTGAGGAAAGCCGAGCTGGAAGCGATTGCCAAAAGTACTGGAGCTGAACTGGTCTGGCTGCCATGCGGTGGGGGCGAAAACAAGCCACAGGTCGCAGCCGGCGGCAGAAGAAGGCATCCGCACAGAAGGCATGCTGAGAGTGAATAATGCCGAGACCCCGCAAGAATCGGCGCTTGAGGAAACACCACCAGGTTAAGATATTCAAGCCAGTCGGTGTCAGGTTGTCCAGCTGTCAAACGGTTGTCTTGCTGCCGGAAGAGCTGGAAGCACTCAGGCTGGTTGAGGTTGAAGGCCAGTATCAAACCCAGGCGTGTGAGACGATGGATGTTGCCAGATCTACCTTCCAGCGAATATTGGCAGAGGCAAGGCGCAAGGTTGCTGTTGCTTTGAGCGAAGACATGATAATTGTGGTTTCTGCCGGAGACGTGCGAGGCATAAGGGTTCGCTGGAAATGCTGTAATTGCGGTGAAAGCTGGCGAGTACTGTACCGCAACGATTATAAGGAACCGGAAGAGTGCCCGTATTGTGCAAGCCACATGATACGGGAAGCCCAAACAAGACGGCACCGCCGACAGTAATAACCATGTTATACGGGGCGGCTAGCTGCAGGCTTTATAGACAGTTGTCCCAACTTCCTCACCTGCTATAGCCCGGGTTATATTGCCACGAACCAGACCGTTGACAATACTGAATTCATGCATGTTGCATGAATTTTTCAGGCATTGGAGCATGCTGCGTTCAACCGGTAAATCGTTCAGGTTTAAAGAAATCAGCTCGTTTACTTCAATTTTGGTGCCGATGAATTTAGCTTTTTCGTCCTTTTTCGGGTCAGCTGAATAAAGTCCCTGTTCGTCTTTTATCAGGATGCACCTTCGTGCCCCGAGGACCTCGGAAAGCAGGAAAACACCGGCATCCGTACGATGGGGTGGGATGCGCCCCAGTTCTGGCGGGATTTCAAAAAGCCCATAGGGCGGCATGGCGTGCGTAACAGGGAGACATCCAAGCCTGAGGTAATGAGACAGTTTAGTTATATCGTCATGGCCTATTTTTATTCCCCCGGAAGGCCCCAGAACCATAGCTACCATAAGGGCATTTTGTTCACTAATGCTTGATGCCAGTGAAGACAGCACACCCGCAGGCATGCCCAATTCGGTGGCGATCGCATATACGTGGCGGGCTCTTGTTCCACCCCCGGTGGTTATCAATATATCGTTTTGCTTTCTGACCTCTACCAATTCTTCCAGAATGGGGATAAGGGCATTTTTACCGCGGTCGATGATGCTCTGACCTCCGATTTTAATCACGATAAGGTTTGGCATGATTCTGAAAACCGGTCCGGTACCGGTTTTTGCCAGTAACTCCTTATCCATTAGCGATTCGCCCATCAAGGGTGATTCTATATGCAGTTTACCGCTCTTATCACGCTTTAATCCCATGTGTTTCCATCCTTGTTCTTATTTAAACCTTACAATGATATCACAAAAAATAGGCGCACAAGTGCAGTTTATTTGAGTCATCTTCAAGGCAATTTACTGCCGAAGGATCTTCCCCGTAATAGCGCCCGCCTTAACATGGCAGTGTTCCCGTATGAACGAGCTCTAATCTTATAAGATTCTTCGTTTACACTCAGAATGACACCCCTATTGTGGCTTTTTAGAGGAGGGCGTCCCATTACTTGTGTCATCCTCGATGAGCACTTTAGTGCGAAGAAGGATCTTCCCCGTAATAGCGCCCGTTGCCACCAGCCACTTTAAAACCTACTTGCCGGAGTGCGCCCTTAGCTTGCGCTCAATCGGCCTCCACACTTCTCTGCCATCGCCGTCTCTCTCCAGGCATACCCTCAGCTTCGGCTCACCATTTATCCGGGAAGGCCTTAACCAACCCAGGCTGTCTATCAGGGCAGTGTCCGGAACCATCTGTCCCCTGTCATCCACTATACAAACCGTGTCTGTTCTTTCCTTTACCTGGCCGGCGGTTATCATCCCGTCTATTTCCTTTATCCCTCTCAGATGGACGTACCTGCCGTCGTTCCCGGCAGCGCTGAGCCCCGCTGCCGCAAGTGCGCCGATAACTCCGTCACCGGTGCCTCCCAGTTCAATCAGGAAGACTCCAAGCTTGCGAGCCAGCTCATAAGCCTGCTTCTTGGAAAGGTATTCTCTTTGGGCTGAAGCACCGTAATCTTCAAGCTCCTGGTTGACCTGTCCAGGCTCACATATGCAAAGACCCGGGTCCGAGCCTGGCTGGAAATGCTCGGCAAGATAATCTATGCAGGGCTGGCGGAAAGTATCAGCCGGGAGGGCGGTTTCAAACAGCACGCACTTGGCGCTGTTGTGCGAGGTGTACGGTATTCTGGGGTCTACCAGCAGTTGGTGGCGAATTACTCCCCTGTGCCGCCCCATACCCAGTTCTTCCAGCCGGGTGGCTACTCCTCTGGCTACTTTTCCGGTACCCGGTCCTTCCAGAATGTCGGTATCGTCTATGCCGATAAAAATAATTCTCTTCACTAATATTTCCCTTCCCGGTTTTATTTTATTTATCTTCCCGAAGGTCTCCACCCCTTAAAACGGTGGCTATCATTTCATCATCCAGTTCCATACCAAAAAAGGTTTTATAGAAGTCATGAACTTCCTGCTCCATATCAACATGGGTAAAAAGATCCGGGTAAACGGTTTTGGCTGTCCACAAGAGCGCCAGTGGAGTTTCAACCGAACCGGGGTGCCCCCATCTGGATATACCATTGGGCAGCTGGTATACCTTTTCGTTTTGTACGGCAGAGATCCCCGACCATTGCGGGTGGCCTGTTATAAGGCTGTAAGCGGTGCTTTCATTTACGATGATAACCTCCGGGTTCCAGAGCAGTATCTGCTCGATGCTGGCATAATAGTCATTGCCGACCAGTTCGAGGTCTCCGCCCACGGAGACGTTAATCACGCCCGCTGCCCTGGTCCAGTCTGCTGCCAGGGATGATTCGTGGGTTGCCCGGGTTGCCTGGTTCTCTGAATGGTGAAGGGTTGTCTTGTCTTCCTCAGGCATATCCCCAACTATCTGGCTGACC
>JAQWDO010000025.1 GCA_028705415.1 Dehalococcoidales bacterium | reverse complement strand
AATATATAAAAAAACTATTAGGAAAGGTGGTTATCTTGAAAAATAAATGGTTATCCAAATTTTTGCCTCTTGTGCTTGTTACCTGTCTGGTGGCCAGCTTTGTCACTGCCTGTGATCAGGCAGAACCGACAACAACTACCAATGATACTGTTGTAATAACAGACATGGCTGGACGTTCAGTGGAAATCCCGTCTAATTTGACCAGAGTAGCCAGTGTTTTCCCTTATGCTACCCAGATTCAGCTTGCCCTTGGGAAAGGAGATATCCTGGTTGCGGTTGATTCTGCATCGTCATTTAACCAGAACCTGGCTGACGTTTACCCGGTGGTATCTTCCGTACCGGCAGTTGGCAGCGCTTTTAATATCAACAAAGAAGCACTGTTAACTACCAACCCACAGCTGGTCATTACCGTAACCTGGGATCAGGACCCTGATAAAACCCAGGAAATGCTGGGAGTGCCGGTAATATGCGTTGATTTAAACTACTACAAAGACGGAATAGAGTTTCTTGGAGAGGTACTTGGGGTTGAATCAAGGGCACAGGATCTTACCCGTTTTTATGATGACACCATCGCCCACATTCAAAGTGAGTTAAGTTCTTTAAACGAAAGCGAATATAAGAGGGTGTATGTAGCTGCCGGAGGCGGCTCAAAATCCACCTACGGAGCTGAATCTACCTGGCATTACGAAGTAACTGAATCAGGGGGCATAAATGTTGCTGCGGACCTGATTGGTGGCGGTTCTCATGATGTTTCCATGGAGCAGATAATTGAATGGGACCCGGAAGTGGTTATCCTGGACAAGGACTGTCCGGACAGTGTTCAGGACGTAATTAATGATTCCCAGTGGCAGTCGGTAACCGCTGTTAAAAACGGGCAGGTATATGCTTCGCCGGATGGCTATCTGGATACTTTTGGAAGGCCTCATCTTGAATCGGTATTGTGCCGAATCTGGGCTGCTGATATTTTCTATGGCGATTTGATGGGCTTTGACGTGATAGCTGAAGCTAAAGACTTTTACCAGGAATTCTATGGGAAGAATTTTACTAACGCTCAAATTGAAGACATATTAAATATTGAATAAATTGAGGTAAAGGAAGAGAGCGTATGCCGGATAAGAGTTTGCACTCAATAGACTGGGACAGTATTTGGGAAAAAGCGATGGAGCGCACCACCTTGAAAGGTGAAGGAGTAAAATTTTGGGATAAAGCCGCGCCATGTTTGAGTAAGAACTATTCCTGTCAAAACAACTACGTAGAGCAACTGTTGAAAAGAATGATGCTGGGCTCGGGCAAAACCATACTTGATGTTGGATGCGGTACTGGAACAATGGCACTTCCCCTTTCCAAATATGCACAACAGGTGACGGCGCTTGATCACTCCCCGGCGATGCTTGAAATTCTGGGCAATGAAATTCGCGGCCGGCTCATAACAAACATTAGAACCCTCAACGTCGATTTTATTGAGGCAGACCCAAAAGTGGCAGGCAAGCACGATATCGTGCTTGCCTCGCGCTCTCTTCCCATGGGAAACCTGCGTAAGTCTCTTCTTAAAATGGAAGCTCTCTCCAGCAGTCTGTGCTACCTGACCTGGATAGCCAGTTCCCGTAAGCTGGATGAAGATGTCTGCCGGATAATGGGAAAGCCTTACTTTCCTTACCCGAGTTATTTGATCATTGCCAATATGCTTTACACGATGGGAATTTATGCCAGTACTGAATTGTTTGAGGTTAAAAATAACCAGGTTTATGGTTCACTGGATGAGGCAGTAGACAGTGTATTGAGAGGGAGGGAGATACCGGATGGGCAGAAAAAAAAGATTTGTGATTATTTCTCTACTGTTATGAAAAAGACAAGCGAGGGCTGGGAATACTCATTTACCGACCGCTGGGCTCTTATCTGGTGGCAAAAAACTGAAATATAATTGATGAGTAAGCGCAATGTAACAATACTGGTAATTGCCCCCTTGGGGCTCCTCCTGGCCTCTATGTTTATCGGCAGGTATTCATTAGATTTTGTCACCGCCATGCAGGCTTTCGGGCTGAGATTCTTTTCTATACCGGCAGATATCCCTGATACTGTTAATTCAGTCCTGTTTAATATCCGGCTGCCGCGTATACTGATGGCTATGGCAGTAGGGGCAGCCCTCTCTGTCAGCGGAGCTTCTTTCCAGGGAATGTTCAAAAACCCCCTGGTCAGCCCGGATATTTTAGGTGTATCGGCAGCGGCTGGATTTGGTGCAGCCCTTGCGATTGTGTTGGATGGTAATGCTGCGCTTATCCAGTTTTTTGCTTTCATATTCGGCCTTGTAGGGGTCGCGCTTGCTTATCTTATCAGCCGGGTTTATCGCACTACTCCGGCTTTAATGCTGGTGCTTTCGGGTGTTGTGGTTTCAGCCTTCTTTTCCGCGTTGATTTCGGTGATAAAATACATCGCAGACCCTTTCCAGAAACTCCCGGCTATTACCTTCTGGCTTATGGGAAGCCTGGGAGATGTTGCCGGAAGCGACTTATTACTTGCCTTGCCTCCCATCATATTTGGGACTGCCGGCTTGCTGGCGGTACGCTGGCGGCTTAATGTGCTGGCCATGGGGGATGAAGAAGCCCGTTCCCTGGGGATTAAAACTGAGATCCTCAAAGGCTTTGTTATATTGTGCGCTACCATAGTAACTGCTTCAGCAGTTTGTGTTAGCGGTATCATTGGTTGGGTTGGGCTGATTATTCCTCATGTTGGAAGAATGCTGGTTGGCCCAGACCATAAGGCTTTGCTTCCGGCAAGCATATCTATTGGCGCTTGTTACTTGCTAGTTATGGATAATATTGCCCGGACTGCAATATCTGCTGAGATTCCACTGGGTATACTCACCGCTGTGATCGGCGCACCTTTCTTTGCCTACCTGTTAAGAAGAACCAAAGGAGGGTGGCAATAATGGCGGCCATAAGCATGCAAAATGGTTGTTTTAGCTTTGGAGAACGGACTGTCTTTGATGGTGTTGATCTGGACATCTTAAAAGGGGAAGTGCTTTGCATACTGGGGGCAAATGGTTGTGGTAAAACAACCTTACTCAGGTGTCTGAATGGAACTTTGAGGCTGAAAACGGGTGCAGTATGCCTTGATGGTACTGAAATTACCGAAATGGATATCGTGAGCATTGCCAGACGAGTTGGATTTGTCTTTCAGGAACACAGCGCTCCCTTCCCCTTTTCTGTTCTGGAAGTGGTGCGTATGGGAAGGGCGCCGCATTTAAGATTTTTCGGCTCTCCTTCCAGAAAAGATACCGAAATTGCAGAAAAAGTTCTGGATATGGTTGGCATGCTCGAATACCGAAATAAGCCGTATACCCAGATCAGTGGCGGAGAGAGACAGTTGGTGCTTATTGCCAGGACTCTTGCCCAGGAGCCTGATATAATACTTATGGATGAACCAACTTCTCATCTGGATTTTAAAAACCAGGCGCTTATTCTGCGTATAGTAAACCGTTTGGCAAAAACCGGAATGGGAGTAATCATGACCTCGCACTTTCCCGATCATGCCCTTTTGTATTCAGACAAAGTTGCCCTTATGGCTGATGGGGGATTTGTTGCGCTTGGAACCCCGGATGATACCATTATTGAGCCAAATCTCAAGCAGGTTTACGGAATCGATGTAAAAGTGTTGAGAATAGAGGATTCAGATTATGGCAGACCTGTAAGAATCTGCCTCCCGTCTTCTATCTAGCTGTATCGGCTTATTACCTTCTATTCCTTTGGCAGAGCTGTTGCCCATTCGGTGGCTCTGGCTTCTTCGCCTTCAAGCAAAGGCCCTTCCTTGTCATCGACATAAAATCCCTGCGGCTCGGCAATCAGCTTGCCGCCTTTTTCTGAAAGGACTTTGGCGATGCGCGGAGCGGCATACCCCAGTATTTTTACCACCAGTTTCAGAAACCAGCCCTTGCCCTGTTTGGGCATACCGGTGTCGAAGGAGGCTACCTTGACCTCCTTAAGACCACCTGAGGGAATCTTGGCTAAGAATTCCTGCACGGAGGGGAGAGGCCTGCCGGCCTGGGTGGGTGAGCCAACAATTACAAGACCGTATTCATCAAGGTACTGGGGGTCAGCTTCGTTAACCTTGAAAACTTTTACCTGCTCAAAGCCCAAGAGGCCTTTGCCGATGGCTTCCGCAATTTTTTCGGTGTTACCGTAAACTGAATCATACACAACAAGAGCTTTCATATTCTTCCCCTTGCCACAAGTTAATATCCGGTTGTCACCACCTGAAGATTATATTATCAGATACCCGCCAGTATCAATAACTAACTGAGTAGAACCCCTCCATCCGCAATAATTGTTGTCCCCACAATATAATCAGAAGCCGCACTGGCAAGAAAGAGAACTGCTTTGGCGATATCATCAGGTTCCCCAAACCTTCCAATCGGGATCTTGGCTACATATTCCTTCGCCATTTCTTTTTGCTGTTCGGGGCTAAGGCCGGTGATGCTGGCAGTGGTGCCAGGCGTGGCAATTGAACCCGGGGCTACTGCGTTAACCAGTATTCCAAGAGGTGCCCACTCCTTGGCAAGTGCCTTGGTAAGCATCACCACCCCGCCCTTGGAAGCATTATAGTGAGCAATGTTGCCGGTAGGGCGGAAGGCATCTATGGAAGCAATATTTACAATTTTACCGCCGTGGTTTTTATCCTTCATGGCGAGGGCAGCAGCGCGGGAATAAAACATAACCCCTTTAAGGTTGATATCGATGGTTTTATCCCACATTTCCTCTTTAATATCCAGGGCCGGTGAAAATGGGTAAATGCCGGCGTTGTTAACCAGAATGTTAATATCTCCGAATGTGTCAATTGCATATTGAACAGTTTTTCCAGCATCCTCCACATTGCCGGCGTCTGCTTTGGTGGCGGCTGTATTGAAGCCGCGGGCTTTGAATTCCTCTACTGTGGAGTTAGCTGCATCAAGGTTGATATCGGTGATAATAACTGCAGCGCCACATTCGGCCAACCGGTAGGCAATGGCCTTGCCAATCCCCATAGCAGCTCCGGTAACCACGGCAACCTTGCCTTTAAGATTAAATAGATCTGTAACAGGCTGGGTCATGGTTTCCCTCCCTTGTGTGTTTTACCGGTAATTATAAAGGCTTTAAGCAATAGATGATAGTACCATCCGGTAAAAATGAGGGGTATTTTGTCCCAATTCATTGGTTTTATTAACATATTGAATTAAAACCAAATACATTTACCAGGACCCTGGCAGCTTGCCACCTGATAAAACGCTTGCCCTTAAAAATCTGTTGCTGTTTGCTAAATATGGCGTTTTTCGAGTAAACTGTTCCTTGTTTAAAGCCCAAAATAAACCTGATTGGGAGCATGCATGTGAGTGAACTTGTTAAAAAACTGAAAAACGCTGCGCGGATTGAAGCGCCACCATTAGGGTTTGCCGGGGTTAACAGGAAGCAGGAAAAGCCCCGCCCGGTACTTGTGGCAAGGGCATCCGGTGATGAAAAGCAGGCCTTGTCTCTGGTTGAGGGGGCAGATGCCGTATTTATTGATACTCATCAGGAAGAAGTTGCTGACCGGTTCATCAAACAGCTGGCAAAGGATAAAGTTGTAATGCCCTATGGCTGCTGGTTGGGAAATAATTCCGGCTGCCAGAATGATTTTTATGCTCTTAACCTGGATGCCGACATGTGCCAGCTCAAGAAAACCAAAGCTGGCAAAGCACTGGTGGTTGAGCCGGAAATAGAAGATAAATTCCTGCGCCAGCTGGATGATCTGCCAGTGGATGCTGTAGTTATAGAAGGCAGAGAAGGGCATGCCTGCAGGCTTACCATCAAGAATTATATGCTTTGCCGACGACTGGCAATTGCAATAAACAAACCACTGCTAATCCGGGTTGATTTGAAAATTGATGCCCGTGATATGGAAGAGATGTGGGATTACGGTATTGATGGTTTTGTAGTGGATGTTGACCCTGCTGTTCCTTCTGCAGTAAAGGACCTGAGGAAGGTAATCGATAATCTTGATCTGGACTCGCACCGTAAAAAGATTTCTCTGTCTCCGATCATACCTTCTGTAAAAAGCAGCCTGTCCAGTTCACCTGAACCGGTTCCAGATGAAGATGAGGATGATGACGATTACGACGAATAATATTTCGGCTTAATGGTAAAACAAAGGCTGGCATGTACATGCCAGCCTTAAATGTTTATGAGTATATTTCAAAAGTATATTACTTTTTTACCTGGCCCTGGGCAAATTGCCAAACCTTGCCTTCGGTAATAATTGAGGGTGCGATAACCATCTCGGCATTGTGCATTTCACTGATATTGGCGGCTCCGCAGAGCCCCATGGTATTTTGGAGAGCGCCAACCAGGTTCTGAGTGCCATCGGTAAGAGAGCTGGGTCCGTAAAGAATCTGTTCCAGCGTACCGGTGGTGCCAACTTTAATGCGGGTTCCGCGGGGAAGTGCCGGATGTGGATTGGCCATCCCCCAGTGATAACCTCTGCCGGGGGCTCCCTTTGCCTGGGCAAATATGGACCCCAGCATAACACCATCGGCACCGGCGGCAATTGCTTTGCTGATTTCCCCTCCGCGATGGAAGCCGCCGTCGGTAATTATTGGCACATAACGCCCGGTTTCTTCATAATAAGTATCCCTTGCGGCGGCGCAGTCTATGGTGGCAGTGATTTGCGGTACCCCGATGCCAAGCACGCTTCTGGAGGTGCAGGCTGCACCCGGGCCAACGCCGATCAAAACTGCGGCAACACCGGTCCGTATGAGAGCCAGGCAGGCGCTGTAGCTTACACAGTTACCAACAACTACTGGAATGCGCATGGATGCACATAAGTCTTCAAAGATAAGCCCGCGGGTACTCTTGGAGATATGCCTGGCACTGGTAACGGTAGATGCAACTACCAATATATCGGCGCCGGCTTCTTCCACAATCGGTGCCAGCCATTTGGTATTGGCCGGCGCGACAGAAACGGCACATACCGCACCGCCAGCTTTGATTTGACGGACTCTTTCTTTTACCAGCTCTTCCTTAATGGGTTCCTGGTAGAGTTTCTGGAAGAGTGATGTGACTTCTGCCTGTGGACAGCCGGCTATTTGGTCGAGAATCTTATCCGGATCTTCGTAACGTGTTTGAATTCCTTCCAGGTTTAGAACGGCAAGGCCGCCGTTTTTACTCATGGCAATGGCCATGTTAACATCGGTAACACCATCCATAGCTGAAGCCAGGATGGGGATATCAAATTTACTGTTGCCGATTTTTAAACTGACATCGGTCTGATCCGGGTTGATGGTAACATCACCTGGAACAATTGCAACATCATCAAAACCATAAGCTCGGCGAAGCTGTTTGAAGTGGGGACTGGTCATTAAAGTATTCCTCCTTATTAACCTAAGAATATAACAGAGCCGGAGAGTATGAGTCAAGCTAAATGGTTATTATCAGTATTACATAATGTTGCAAACAGCGACTGGAATTATTATCTGAATTGCCCGGGTATTAATGTATTTTTCAACTGCCAAGTGTTAGATTTAAGTTGAGAAAGATTTGCATAGTTAGACGCTACGAAGCCAATGAGTTATAATTACAGCTTTGGAGCTTGGATATTATGCATTTCCTTTACCTGGTCGCCACGCCAATTGGTAATCTGGAAGATATTACCCTGAGAGCTATCCGGGTATTGAAAGAAGCAGCATTTATTGCTGCTGAAGACACCCGAAAAACAAAAATTCTGCTAAAAAAATATCAGATCACTACTCCATTGTGCAGTTTTTATGAGCACAGTGGTGCCGGCAAGATAGAATACATACTCAAAGCTCTGGAAGAAGGCGATGTGGCGGTCGTATCCGAAGCAGGGATGCCTGGCATTTCCGATCCGGGATATGAACTGGTAGTCAGAGCTGCGGAAAAAGGGGTACGAGTAATACCCGTTCCGGGGCCATCAGCAGTGGTTAGCGCGGTTGCTGCAAGTGCTTTACCTGCGGACAGCTTTCTGTTTATGGGTTTTTTGCCAAGAAAAAAAGGAGACCGGCGGAGGATATTGGAACACAACGAACTGCAAACAGCTACGCTGGTAATTTATGAGGCTCCACATAGGCTAAGTGGTGCCCTTAATGATATAATGCAGATACTCGGTGACCGGAGAATATCCGTTTGCCGGGAAATAACCAAGATCTATGAGGAGATATTCCGCGGAACGGTAAGCCAGGCTATTAATCATTTTGTACAGCCGAAGGGCGAGTTTACATTGGTAATTGAGGGCTGGAAAGAAACGGCAGGAGGAACCACTGGTCAGGAAATTTCCTCCCGAATAAAAGACATGAAAAACTCTGGCATAAAGGCAAAAGATGCCGTCAGGGTTATTGTTGAGGAAACAGGCTTGAAGCGCCGGGATGTATACCGGGCGTGGCTTGAAGATAAAAAAAGTAAATCATAAACAGGAGTTGATAAATAGATGCGAAGAGGTTGCATATCACTGGGTAATGTTAAATGCGATATTTGTTCAAACGTCATAGCATATCCGGAGCGTTATCTGGTAGTTGACGAAGAAAACGGGAAAGAATCTGATAACGGGACTCCGGTCCGTTACTGTGTTAAGTGTGCCCTGGACAAAGGCTATGCTCATTACAAGAAGGAAAAAGGAGAGCAAATACTCACTTTCCTGCCGGAACCGGAGGTTGGCCAGTTATAAGGGCGCTGCTGCTTGATTTGCTGGTAAACCAAATTCTATGAAAGAACGCATCTATATTGGAGTTGCCTGGCCTTACGCCAACAGCCCCCTTCACCTGGGGCATATTGCAGGAGCTTATCTCCCACCGGATATTTTTGCCCGCTATAACCGCGTTAAAGGAAACCAGGTTCTTATGGTTACCGGTTCGGACATGCATGGTACTCCAATTACCATTTCTGCCGAAAAGGAAGGAATATCCCCATCTGAAGTAGCGCAAAAATACCACCGCTCTTTTCTGGAATGCTGGGACAAACTTGGAATCTCCTTTGATCTTTTTACTCATACCGATACACAAAACCACGCTGAGGTATCCCAGGATATCTTTCTTAAACTGTATAACCAGGGGGATATTTACAAGGATACAGTTCTACAGCCGTGGTGTCCAAAATGCCAGCGTTATCTGCCGGATCGTTACGTAGAAGGGGATTGCCCCCTGTGTGGTTATGATGGAGCAAGGGGGGACCAGTGCGATAAGTGCGGTCAGCCGCTAAACCCCGTGGATCTGAAAAATCCCCGGTGCGGCTTATGTTCCACCGCTCCGGAATTCAAGGAATCGGAACATTTCTTTTTACGGCTTTCAGCGTTTCAGGACAGGCTGATCGAATGGGTAAAAACCAAGGAAAACCTCTGGCGCCCTAATGTTTACCGCTTTACTCTTAGCTATCTTGAAAATGGCCTTAAAGACCGGGCGATTACCCGGGATATAGACTGGGGTATCGAGCTTCCTCTTGAAGGTTACCCCGGAAAACGAATATACGTCTGGTTTGAAGCCGTTATCGGCTACCTTTCAGCATCAAAGGAATGGTCGAAAATTGTAGGTACCCCTGAGAAATGGCGTGATTTCTGGCAGGACGGAAACGTTCGCAGTTATTATTTTATTGGCAAGGATAATATTCCCTTTCATACCATAATATGGCCGGCAATGCTTATGGGTTATGGGAACCTGAATCTTCCTTATGATGTACCTTCTAATGAATATCTCACTATAGAAGGCCGCAAGCTTTCATCCAGCCGCAACTGGGCGGTTTGGCTGCCGGATTATCTTTCACGCTACGATCCGGACCCCTTGCGCTATTTGCTTTCGGTAAATATGCCTGAGACATCAGATACAGATTTCTCCTGGAGAGAATATGTGCGCCGCAACAACGATGAACTGGTGGCTACCTACGGCAACCTTGCTCAGCGGGTATTAACCATGACCTACCGGAATTTTGACGGGGCTGTTCCGGAACCCGGGGATTTCGATCCGGCAGACCTTGCACTGCTTGATAAATCCGAAGCGGCTTTCAGGCACATCGATGATATGCTTG
>JAQWDO010000024.1 GCA_028705415.1 Dehalococcoidales bacterium | reverse complement strand
GAAACCAGTGAAATCGGCCCGTTTTTCATTGCCCAGAAGCTTAGCAACACTGCGCACATCACCACGCTTTCGTTTAAAACCACCAGAGCTCCAACCTTACGCGGATTTTTTACAGTTTTCAGGCTTTTGATAACCTTGGGGCGCAATGAAATACCCAAACACAATACCACCAGCATCAGCATGCTCATCCAGTAAAGAGTAAAGGAAGATATTTCTTCCAGCGCATATTTTCCGGACAGGTCTGCTCCGGCAAACAGCAAAGCAGAAAGCACCAATAAAGGAAAAAGCTTCCCCAGGGACCGGCCGCTTCCATCTGCTCCCGGGCGAAGAGCCACTGCAACTGCTCCCGCGGCTATTATTATTATGGCCAGCCATTGCATGGCGTTCAGGCTTTCTCCCAATAAAGGAACAGCTGCCAGAGCAACAAATACCGGATATGTATAGGTTAGAGGCACTACACGAACCACTTCTTCACTTTTTAAGGCATAAAGCAGCAGTATTGTAGCCAGAGACCGCATCAGCGCCGAAGCCAGGGCGCTTGCCAGTATTACAAAATCCAAATCCACCGGCAGAGGGAAAATATAAATAAAGGGCTGGATAAAAACCAGGATTACTATTGAAAAAACCAGTAAAAAAGCCCTTGCCCCCGGCATTCGCCTGGCCATCAGGTGGCTATCCAAATTGTTGATCAGCCCGAACAACAAGGAAGCGCCCAGCGCAGCGACTACCCAGCTTATCACTTCTCAACCTCCGGTTTTTAGAACCCAGTTTACTCCTGGTGCCGTCTGCTGTAAATCAGATGCGTTTGGTCATGTGGTATAATCCATATTTAAAGAACCAGTGTAAGTAAATCCGGGCACAGCAGCTATGAGAGCAAAAAATATTAACATTGAAGATATCACCAGCGCTTTATACAGGTTTCCTATCTTCAACGACCTGAATCCGCCAGCGCTTGAGGAGCTTGCTCAAAAGACTGCCTGTGAAAAATTGCCCGCCGGTGAGTCTATTTTCTGGGAAGAAGACCAGCCCTGGCTGTTTTACATCATAATCCAGGGCCAGATAAAGGTCACCAAGAGCTCATCTTCTGGAAAAGAATTTATTGTCGCTTTTCTGGGACCGGGCGAAATAGTTGGTGATGTAGCCGTTTTTGATAACAAACCGTATCCAGCCTCCGCAAAAACCCTTACTGAAACGGTCCTCCTTGGCATCCGCAGGGAATATTTTATTTCCTTCCTGTACGCACATCCCGAGGTGGCTCTCAGGATCATCCACGTTCTGTCACAAAGAATAAGAAGCCTGCATCAACGCATTCATAATCTTATTGGGGCAAAAGCCGAACAGAGAATAGCTCAGACTATTCTGATGCTTTCGGATAAATTGGGTGAAACGTTTTTTATCACCAGGCAGGAAATTGCCTGCATGGCCGGCACCACCACAGAAACAGCCATAAGAACGGTCATCTCGTTTAAAAAAAGGGGCATTATAGAATCCAGCCGTGGCAGAATCACAATCATGGACAAAAACCAGTTGATTGCCGCCGGAGAAAGCTGCCCCGGCAGACAAGAGCCTGCAGAATCCTGACCAATAATCCTCCGACCGCCGAAAAACAGGCTTGTTATATGATGTAAATCATATTCTATTATAACGGTAACGTTTTATCATTATTCAGTGTATTATATTTGCCGGGTACGGGCCTGATCCGGTTGTGTATTGCATTATCAGCCGCCAAAATGAGTATGTAATTGTTTCCGCCAACATAATAAAAAAGAGGAGGGAAAAGACATGGAATGGTGGGGTATTGTTATTCTGCTTGCCACTGGACTGGTGGCCCTATACCTGTTATGGAGGTTTTACCAGCACTATCAGAAATCTCCGAGCGAGCATAAGTTCGATCTCTACTACATGATTTCTTTTGCGGTGCTGCTTGTCGCCGGGCTGCTGCTGATCTTCTTTACCTATGATGTGCTGGGCAATGAACTCGTAGTAATCGTAGCTGCGTTGATCCCTCTCGGCCTGTCGGTAGGGCTGGTGAACGAATTTTACCCCAAATACGGGCTGGGCTACCTGATGTTTGCCTTGCTCGGGCTCATTGCAATCGCAGTTACCCGTTATACCGGCCCGGAAACAGCCGCAACCATTATACTGGCGACAGTACACGGCATAGCAGGGTTAATAATATTCATATTGCCCATTTATGTAGCGGTTAAAGGAAGAGTAGTAACAGATTTTCTGTGGGTTGGTATTGGTGGCGCCTTGATAGGTCTTGGCGGCATAGCTCTGGCCTACCTGAAAAGCGGTTCTCAATTGCTCTTTTTCAGCGCGGATTTTGTTTTTACCATACTGGCTCCATTGCTGCTGCTTATGGCACTGGCATATACCTACGGCTTTGTAAAGAAAATGCTGGCTTAAACAGCAGGCGGTAGATATCTACTTTATTCCAACCTCGGCTTGACCGGTAAAAGCAATTAAAAGATGTGCGGTGTAATTGGATTTGTCATACACCGCACATCTGATACGTTTTTAAACCGGCTTCCAGGCCGGAAAGGATAATTATGCAGGCAATCTATCAACGTCTGAACTTTATTTTTTGTTCTACCAGGGGGCTGGTTTTACTTGCCATTGCCATGATATCGGCTGTTACTATGATTTTTGGTACGCTTTCAGCGAATATGGCAGCATTTGGCATAAAGGATATAGCGGTAGACTTTTTTAATATGGACCTTGTCGAAGCAGAACGGGAAGGGCGCATAATTATTATTTACCACTCAATTGCTGTTGCCGTCGTGGCGATTGAAGTATACCTGATGACCCATATCCTTCTAATGAAAAAATCGCTTCGCTTTTTTATTAACACCCTGATAACTGCCGGGTATATTTCCGCCATGGTTTTTGGTATGATTTTTGCCTATTTCGGCCATAACTATATTTTTCATGGTATATATATCTTCGGCCTTTCACTGGTATTTTTTTCCGGGGTATTACTGGCAGCAGCTGTATGGCCATGGTCGAAGGAATACCGTATTACCAACCCCGATTATTCACATACAAAAGGCGGGCTTGATATCGAACGAACTGCCTTTTTTGTTGCGGTTATCGCCACCCTTGGCTCTGCACTTTATGGAGCAGTAGCCGGTTCGCTGTACGGCAACGGTTTCCAAACCTTCCTGGCAGAAGACATTGTACGTGAAGTCCACCGATCATCACTGCAGCTCGCCGTTATCGGGCACCTGCATATCATGCTTACCCTGATTGCCATCATACTCACACTGATAATAGGTCGCTGGTTTGATTTTAAGGGCATATTGCACAAAATAGCCATGCCTCTTATGATAGCCGGCACAATTATAGTAACTCTGGGATCCTGGGCAGTGGTGCCTTTCGAAGAAATTGCCCATTCTATTATTTCACCCGGCTCTATGCCAGCCGCCATCGCCGCTCTGCTGCTGGTAATTTTTGGCTGGAGAAAGCTCATAAAAGAGAACCTTTCCGGGCAAGAAGCAGGAAAAACCGGCTTCTGGAAAAGTTTTTCCGCACTGCTGCAAGACCCACTGAAATTTGGCTCACTATGGCAGATGGTATTCATGAACTTTGTAGTCACCATCCCGGGTATTTTCGCCGCGATCAAACTCGATGAAATCTTTCGTATGTGGCCTTTGCGAGAAGAACGAATACTGATTACCGGTCACTGGCATGCCCTGGCAGGGATTATCGCCACGATAATACTGCTTTATTATGCAGATATGGCCGGCCTTAAGGGCAAAGCCAGACACTGGTTTGCCTGGCCTCTTATAATCGGCTCAAATCTGGCATTTGCATCGGTAACCATATATTCCCTGAAAAGGCTTTTTGTAAGCCAGTCCGCTGAACAGCCTTTGGTTGACCTGACCATGCTGCTGGCTGATATAGGCATGTTTGTAGTCATCGCCGTTCTGCTGGTACTGCTTATCTGGAGGGCAATCGACTTCTTCCAAAAGAAAGGCCGCTGGGCAAAAGAACTGGCAGAATCTTCCGGGGAAGGAGGTGGCTGTCAGTGAAAAAATTAAAAGCCGCTCTTTTAATTTTCATTTCGTCTGTTCTGCTCGCTGCCTGTTCTGCGGGGCATGCCACTCCGGACGTACCGGTTTTTCAGACTGGAGTTGATCCGGAAGAATGGGCAACTGTTCCATCCGGCGCCTTTCAAATGGGGCAGTTCAATGAACAGGTGAACATATCTTATAACTATCAAATAATGATTACTGAAGTTACCAACCGGCAATATGCGGCTTTTCTTAATCAGGCAATGGAAGATGGATCAATTACCATTACCGGAGATGAGATCAGTGGATATTACCAGGGTGACGATTTTCATGCCGGCCGGCACGAAGTAGAAATTATCCCCGGTAACTACATCTATTATCTTCTTGATGAGACAGACTCTCGTATTGTCTATGATGGCTATCAGTTTTCTGTAAAAACAGGTTACGACGACCATCCGGTAACTATGGTTAGCTGGTTTGGTGCGCAGGCGTATGCCAGTTATTATGAATGGCGCCTGCCGACTGAAGCTGAATGGGAAAAGGCGGCGCGCGGAACAGACGGGCGGCCCTATCCATGGGGTAATGGCATTGGCCCGGATTATGCCAACTATTACAACAGCTCAGATCCATTTGAAGAAGGCACAGGCGCAATCGGAAATACCACTCCGGCAGGATTTTACAACGGAAAAACCTACGGCGGTTTCGATACTCAGGATTGCGCTTCCCCATATGGCGTTTATGACATGGCCGGAAATGTTTGGGAGTGGACAGCAGATATTTATACTGGAACACATCTTCGTTATCTTAGAGGCGGGAGCAAGGCCAGCTATGGTTATGACCTCAGGGCATGGACAAGAAACAGTGCTCATCCGGCGTTTTGTGGCCCGGATACCGGATTCAGGGTGGTTAAATGACACCTCTCGGAACACATGACATATCTGCAAAGCATGCAGTTATTCCGGGATTTCCAGAAAAATTATCCGGCAGTATGAGAACAGTTTTTTTCAAGCTGGCAAGTTATTTCAAACTGATAAAAAGCTGGCAAACCGGTCTTCTGCTGGTTAGCGGACTGGCAGGCTTTCTTAGCTCACCAAATCCAGATTCAGGCTGGCAAACTGTAGCAGGGCTACTCGGCAGTCTATTCCTGGCTATAAGCGGCTCAACAGTGCTTAACATGGTTTATGACAGGGATATAGATGCCCGGATGGTCCGTACCATGCAAAGGCCGATCCCTTCTGGAAAAGTTTCGGTTAAAGAGGGGCTTGCACTGGGAATAATTCTGGCAACAGGAGGAATCATCTGGGCGGTATTCCTTTCTCCTCTATATGCGGCAATTGTAACCGGCGGATTGTTTTTTAATGGAATTGTCTATACAGTATGGCTCAAAAGAAAAACACCCTGGTCAATATTATGGGGAGGAATCGCCGGAGGTATGCCGGTTATGGCCGGCAGGGTACTGAGCATTGGGCAGATAGATGCCACAGGGCTGCTTCTTATGGCAGCAGTGGTCCTATGGATACCTACTCACATTATGACTTTCTCGATGCGCTACAGCCAGGATTACTCCAGTGCCGGGGTTCCGGTATTTCCTAACAGCTACAGTAAACGCACGGTCAATTTAATTATTGGGGTCTCCACCTGTCTTGCCGCAGCTGCATTTTTAACCGCCGCGTATTTGATTGGCCTCCAGGCAATTTATTGGTATTTAATGGCAGGTTTGGGAGGCATTCTGTTCATACTTACGGTATTAAGCAGTGCAACAAATTCATCATCGGTGAATTTTTTATTATTTAAAGCAGCTTCTGTTTATATGTTAATTGCCTTACTGCTGATTATGGTAGGTTTGTAGTTGCCGTTCGGCTGGTTTTAATCTGAAAACCTATCAGTAATAGAATTGCTTATTGTTTTTACCGGCAGCGTAATATATAATTATGACACAAAAATAGCAAATTACGGATTGTCTCAGGGACATGGATACTTACTAAAGGAGAATGCTAATGAAAAATTTTCCGGTCAGATTTACCCTCTCGGTTGTTATGGTTCTAATTTTTACCCTGGGGATTACTGCCTGCAACAAAGGCGAAGAAAGTGCCGCAGAATCTCCCGTGATGGCAATTATCCCGGATGCACCGGAGGTGACTCCGGCAGGAGATCCGATAAAAGAAGATTGCACCGGCTGCCATGCACTGAATGTTGAAATGGTAGAAAGCTCAAATCACGCCGTTCATGATTGCGCCCAGTGCCACATACCTGGCGATCATGCCCAGAACCCGCTTGCCAACGAATCCGTGGTCAATATGAGCACCGAGCTGTGCGGCGGGTGCCATCCTGACCAGTACCGCAGTTTTCTGACTGTCAACCTTGAATCCGAAGCCAAGGAAGAAAAGGCAACTCCTGTTGGTATATCCCCGATGTTTGATAAATTGCTGCAGCCTTATGGTTTTACCAAGGAGCATAACGAACCGCGTTCTCATGCTTTTATGGTAATAGACCATATTACCGTTGACCGCGCTTTTGGCGGCCGCTTCCAGCTTGAAAACTGGAAGGATATCTTAGCCTCTGGCAATATTTGGGATATCCTTACCGACATGGGCCAGCAATACACATTGCCCGAGTCAGCCAAGGCAGCCAACCCGGTATGCCTGAACTGTAAAACCACTGATAATATACTGGAATGGGCATATCTTGGCGAACCAAATCAATCTGCTGATTTCGACCGCACTTCCAATGTAGTTGAGTTCATACAAGCGCTCGATAGCCCGACAATGGGTTGTATTATGTGCCACGACCCGCACACAACCGACTACCGGGTTGTCAGGGACGGGTTGATTGATGCCGTAACCCGCGGTGATAACAAGTTATATGCTGAAGCGAACGGTGAAAGCATAGCTGATCTTGAAGTAGTAACCTTCAGAAACTTCAGAAAAGTCGGCCTTATGGAAGAGCCGATAGCCAATATCATGTGCGCCCAGTGCCATGTTGAATATGTCTGCGCTCCCGGCTACGATACATCCACCGGTGAATATATCACTATGGCAGACTCACGAACCAACCACTTTCCCTGGGTCAACGTGTTCGATACTTACGACCATTATAATGAAATTGAATTTCGTGATTTCAAACACGCAGTCACCGGCGCAACCCTGGTTAAATTGCAGCACCCGGATGCTGAAACCAATTATGGTTCTCTCCACCAGCAGAGTGGAGCGGAATGCAGCGATTGCCATATGCCCAAGCTGATCAATGAGGCAGGAGAGGAATATACATCCCACTGGCAAACCAGCCCCCGCACCTATATCGACAAAACCTGCCTGAGCTGCCATGCTCAATGGACGGAAGCAGAAGCTGAATACCGTATTGATGCCATCCAGAATTACATCAAAGGAAAGCTTTCCAAGGCGGAATACTGGCTAAGCGAACTTATTGATACTTTTGATATTGCAATACGCTATGGAGTCAGCGAAGAAACCTTGAACGAAGCTCGCGAATGCCACTCTCAGGCACACATTCTCTGGGAGTGGTGGACTGCAGGCAACGGTGAAGGCTTCCATAATCCAGACCAGGCAAGGGAATCGCTCACCCAGTCGGTAGAGTTTTCCAAGATGGGGATAGAGATCCTTGAAGAGGCTATGAAATAATCCAGGTCATCTCAGCAAAGGAGCAAAAAGTGCCGGCTGATAGCCGGCACTTTTTTTAACCTGCAGACACTGGCTGGAAATATTTATCTCCCGTTATTCCAACACAGATAACAGGCCTAATTTACTGCACACTTATGTTTCCCGACAGATACCAAACATGGAAAACAACCATATTTCAGGGCTATAATTGGCTTTAACAGCCTGTTATTCTTTATTTCCAAAAAGGAGAGGTGTATGAGAAAGTGGTTATTATATGTGTTAACTGGCGTGATAGCCATTGCGACAGCCGTAAATACCTGTTTGATCTTTCAGGGGATAAATGCTGATAATGATATGGACATCAGAATCGGCAACCTTGAAAAGAGCGTTATTTCTATTGAGCAGGATATATCAGCCCTTCAGGATGATGTTGTTAAACTCGGTCAGGAAAGCGTAGATGATGAAATTGCTGCACTCTTCTCCAGCCTGTCCGAGCTCTCAAATACCCTTTCCGCACAACAAACCACTTTGGCAGGGCTTGCTGACCAGTTGGGTAAATTTCAGGAAAACCTTGAGGGTAATAATTCAGCCATAGCGTCAATTCAGGATGAGGTCCGTTCTCTGGAAACCGGTGTGACCGAACTACAATCACAGGTAATTGGCCTGCACGAAAACATAGCTCTTTTGCAGGCACATGACCAGGCGCTGAAAGCCGCGGTAGAAAAAGTAAAACCCTCAGTGGTCATGATACAGACATTAATACCAGATGTCGGCTATGCAAGCGGAACCGGTTTTGTGGTCGATACCAGGGGTTATATTGTTACCAATTACCATGTGATAGAAGATGGTACTGACATTACTGTATTTTTTAACACCGGCAATAGTTATGGTGCCTATGTGGTAGAAGCTGATCCGCAACGCGATATTGCCGTAATCAAGCTTAATACCGCAAATACCAATTTCCCCATAGTAATTCTTGGGTCATCTTCAGATTCAAAAATCGGAGAGGAAGTATTGGCTGTAGGGTATCCTTTTATTGCAGAATGGCCCGTATTTACCAGAGGTATCATTTCAGGCAAAGCCCGAATCTTTGGGTTTGACTGGCTCCAACTTGATGCAGCTGTTAACCACGGGAACAGTGGAGGGCCGTTAATCAACATCGAAGGTGAGGTCATAGGAATCAATACCCTGGGCTGGGTGGATTATGACATCGAGGGATTCAGCATGGCAATTCCGATTGATGAAGTGAAGCAATTTATCCAGAATGCTGTTGGAGGATAAAATAACATTTGGAGCACATTACCTTGCTGTACTGAATCGGGGGCTTTCAAGCCCCCGATTCTATTTTTATAATTTGTTTCTGCTCTTCAAGCAATAGAAGATTACCTGCCCCCTTCCCACCATTCATAAAGCTCAGGATCTTCCGGGTCCCAGACGTAGAGCATATTGCCTGCCAGAGCACAGTTCACCACCAACAGGCTGTCATCACTGGCAAAAATAAAGGCTGAAACATAGTAACCGTCGTTGGCTGCCTGTTCCTGTACCTTCAAAGCATGAGAAAACCATGAATCATAACTGCTTGAATACGGCTGGAGATGCAGCTTTACCCAGGCAGACAGTTCGGTATAATCAGCAAAATCTTCAAGCGGATACTTTTCCTCGATTGCAGACAGTTCTGCATTAAGATTTTCTATATCCAAGAGGGCAGATGCAAGATCATCACCAAGCGTGTCAATCTGCGCATTGGCCGCAGCAAGATCTCTGGACAGGTTTTCTATATCCTGGTTGGCAGTTGCAAGCTCCCCGTTCAAATTTTCTATTTGTGAATTGGCATCTGCCAATTCACCGATTTTCAGCTCCAGCATTGCCCGGGTTTCATCAAGTTCAATGCTGGTTGAATCGTAAATTGCCTGAAGTGAGCCAAGATCGTTATTCAAGCCAAGTATCGTATTATTGGCATCAGAGAGATCATCTTCCAGATTACCCACCTGCTGAACCAGAGAGGTTTTTTCTGCTTGCAGCCCCTCGATTTGGTCTTTGGCATCGCCAAGCTGTATCCATAGAGGCACTCCGGCAGCAGCCGCTCCCAATAATAACGCCACCACGGCAATACTGATTGTTTTTACCACTATCTGTTCCTCCGCATATGATTATTTTCAGCCTTGTTCCAGTATAAGAACATGCCTGAATCCCGGTCAAGAGAATTTTTAGCAATAACCTGATTGTTTTAATAATAACACAGGATTGCGACAGAACAGTTCACTGTAAAGTTGGCTTTTTGGCTGAATGTTCCTTCTACAGTGAAAAACACAGTGGTTGATTAGTAACTGTCTTTCGTTTCCTTCTGCCATATTTCCCACATACTTTTCGGCAATATGGATTTTCCCACAGAAGGTCTTGACAAAGCCTTATATCTATAGTAATATAGCGCCTGTTTAAACAACGGTATATCAGCGTTAATATACCGTTCTGCGCAGATCTATACGGAAACTTCAATTAAGGGGGTGTAGATTGAGAACAAAGGGGGTTCTTCTGGTATTTATTCTGACTGTTTTCAGTTTTGTATCTCTGACAAGTATGACCAGCTGCAAGGGAGACACAGTTACCCG
>JAQWDO010000163.1 GCA_028705415.1 Dehalococcoidales bacterium | reverse complement strand
GGGAACGTATATAGCTTACCAGGAAAGAAAAAAGCATTACCACTGCTGCCAGGGTGACACCCAGCAAGCTTTCATGTGAAGCCATCAAATACGCCAGGGCGATTAAAACCGCCCCTTCGCTGGCGCGATCCAGAGTGGAATCAAGAACTGCTCCAAATTTGCTCGACTTTCCGGTATGCCGTGCCAGCGCACCATCAAACATATCTACTGCAGCACCGGCAAGTATCACCAAACCACCGGCGATGTTATAGCCAACACCGGCCAGGGCGGCACCGCAGAGAACTACTATAAACCCAAACCAGGTAAGCATATTCGGGGATATGCCGGTTTTAGCTACCAGTTTAACTACCGGCCCGGCAATAGTGCCAGCCAGTTTCCTGCGAAAATTCTCCAGCTTTGGCTGGGTATTTGAAGGCAATATATACTCCTGTCTCAGCTTTCGCTGCTGCTTTTTTGATCATCCGGTTGAGGCCGGCAGCGTGAAATCGTCTCCTGGTAAAACTGAAGGATGCGCTGGGCGATTATCTTCCAGTCGTACCGGGCTGCCGTAGTGATGCCATTACTGCCCATCTGCTGCCGGAGTGTATCATCATCAATAAGTTTTTGAAGTGCTGCGGCAAGACCGCTAGAGTCTTTAGGCGGAACCAGGATCCCTTCCTGGCCATCGGTTACCACATGCCGGTACCCTTCGATTCGGGAAGCCACGATCGGTTTTCCGAGCGCCATGGCTTCCAGCAGTACTATACCAAAACTTTCCCCTCCGGTAGCCGGGCTGCAGTAAATATCGGCTGTCTGGTAATACATCGGGAGCTCATCATAGGTTACACGCCCTACAAAAACCACGTCTTCTATGCCACGCTTCCTGACCGTTCTTTCATAACTGCGCCTGAGAACCTTTCCAGGCCCAACTACGATCAAGCGAACATTGTTGTTACTCTTCCTTATTATCTCAAATGCTTTTATCAGATAATCCAGCCCCTTGCGCCGTTCCATGCGGCCAACAAACAGTATGTTTATTTTCCCGTCTTTGAAACGCTTGATCGGGGGAACCTTTGGATTGAAATGATCAAGATCGATGCCATTGGGAATAATAGTATATTTTCCGGGCACGTGTTTCCCGGCATACTCGTGTGCCGGTTTAGAAACAGCGATATGCCCGTTCAGCCGGCGATTGCGGCGACGCATAATATAATAAAACAGAGGCCAGCTGATATAGTAACCCGGCCTTCCCCCGAAGGCATGGAAAGTCCCCACAATCACTGTATCAGAAAAACGAAGAGTAGCTGTACACAGCATGGGAATGAATGGCTCGTGCAAGTGGATGATATCGAATTTTTCCCTCGCCAGAGCTGCTTTTATATCTTTGGATAGCCTGAGAGAAAGGCTTATGCGTGCTATAGAACCGCTTGCCGGAACAGATCGAGGCCGGCCAATCTGAATGAACCGGCCTTCAATCTGCGGATGTACATTAGCTTCCGAAGCAGGGGCGATTATCCTTACATCATGCCCCATGGAGCAAAACTGTTTGTCCAGCGCAAGGATATGGTTAACCACGCCCCCCGGGTGGGCAAAGTCATAAGGCGATACCAGAGCTATTTTCATTTGCCTTTTGCCAGCCTTAAGCCTCCTTCAACAAGGAGCTTATTGTTTAGGCTGTTTTTCTTCGGCAACTGCTTTCTCTGCCGGTTCGGGGCAGGACTTGGTATCTGTGATAAAATCTTCAACCATGCGGTGAGCACTGTCATCGGTGTGCTGTACCGGTGGTGATTTCATAAAGTATGCGGACGGGGCTTCAACCGCACCTTTAATACCGCGGTCCAGTGCCAGCTTGGCACAACGAACAGCATCTATCACTACGCCAGCAGAATTGGGGCTATCCCAGACTTCCAGCTTGGTTTCAAGGTTGAGCGGCACATCACCAAAGGTGCGCCCTTCCATGCGAATATGGCAGAATTTGCGGTCCTCAAGCCACGGAACATAATCGCTCGGGCCAACATGTACACAACTTGGGTCGAGCTTGTAATCCAGCTGTGAAGTGACGGCGCCAGTCTTGGAAATTTTCTTGGATTCCAGTCTTTCCCGTTCCAGCATGTTCATAAAATCGGTATTGCCACCGAAATTGAGCTGGTAAGTTCTCTCCAGGCGAACACCGCGATCAGCAAACAAACGGGTGAGAACGCGATGGACGATAGTTGCACCAACCTGTGATTTGATGTCATCCCCGATCACCGGTAGGCCCTTGGCGGCAAACCTTTGTTGCCAATATTTTTCCCTGGCTATGAACACCGGTATACAGTTGATCAAAGCGCAACCGGCTTCCAGGATCTGCTCAACGTACCATTTGGTGGCCATTTCGCTTCCAACTGGAAGGTAGTTGATAACCACATCGGTTTTGGTATCTTTAAGGATTTTTACTATATCAGCAGTTGGGCCAGGCGCCTTTTCTATTATCTGAGAAAGATATTTTCCCAGACCATCATGGGTCATGCCTCGCTCCACCT
>JAQWDO010000162.1 GCA_028705415.1 Dehalococcoidales bacterium | reverse complement strand
GTCATGGAATCTCCCGGAAAATCCGGCAAATTCAAGGTTGAACTGCTGTCTTCACCGCATGTCGCCGTGACGCTGAGCGGCCTGAAAGGCACCATTGACCTTCTGAAAAACGAATCCGTTAAACCGTATATCGATATATCCTCACTGGATACGGAAGGAACTTTTTCCGTAAACGTATCCTGCTGGATAAATTCGAATGATAAAATTACCGTCAAGAGTATCTACCCCGAAAAAGTGCAGGTAAAACTTACCAAAGTTAAATAGGCTGCTTAATTGGCGCAGTCGGGGCAGAAAAGGGTATCCGGTCGGTGGAAATTAATGATTTTTATTAAAGAGCTCCGCAGGAGCTGACTGTTTGGGGGGATTTCCACGGGTTTGCACCCGTGGCTACTGTAAAGTCATCCCTCCGGGATTCAGCCGATTAGACGGCAGTCTCACAACCCGGCTTTTCTAAAAACGGGTAGATAGAGAAAAAATCTTACCTGACCATAAAAGATGTTCCAACTGCGGAAATCATCCGCATTCAGCCGCCAGAATCCGGATAATTCGGCAATCCGCCCCCAAAGTAAGCGAAAAACAACCGCCAGTTCTTCCCAAATGAATGCTTTTCCGGTTTTCAGGCAATAGGCGGCATATTGCATAATATTATGCATTGCGGCAATCGTATAAATCGCGGTGTAAACCGCCGTTTTTCCCCGACATCGCAATCGCCGCAGGGCGGTATTCTGTTTAAGGTTGCCGTTCAACGCCTCGATCCCGCCGCGCGGCCGGTATTCGGATTTGAATTCCGGCGTCCGCTCATGCAAGCGCCGTTCGCGCAACCGTAACTTGACCGCGTCATATTCCCATTTATAATTGTGCTTACCGTACTTCTGAACCGGGCAGTTGGCTTTATGTGGACATTTTTCGCACACGTCCCGGAAAAACAAAGCGTAACCCTTCCCCTTGTCATGATCAAAACGACTTTTCATCGGGCGTTTCCCGGCCGGACAGCGTTCGATCCGGTTCAGTTCGTCAAGAACACATTCCTCAAGCCCGAGTTGACCTTTTTTCTTGCCGGTAGTCGGAGCGATCAGTTCGATTCCTTTCTCCTTTGCGTAACAGACGTTGTCGTCGGAACCGTAACCGGCATCGGTAAGCCCTTTTTCCGGTTTGGTTCCCGATTCGATCGACATGTCGACCATGGTTTTCAGCGAATCCATATCGGATGCCGAAGCGCCCTGCGGCAGTACGTTAGTAATCATTTGGACTTCATTTTCTTCGCCGTATGTCTGCATGATCTGGACTTGATAACCGGCTCCTTTGTGCCCGATTTCCGCATCCGGGTCGGACGGATTGACCAGAACTTTTCCGCCGGGATTTTTCTTTAATTGCGGCTGCCCGTCATCGGCAAACTGTTCGTTGAAAACCTGGCGCATGATTTTATACTTGGTTCCGTTCGATATTTCCGCATCAGCGTGGAAACGCTCCAGAAGATGGCGCAGATCATAGCCCAACTGCTCCTCCGCCGTTGCTTTGCGGTTCCCGTAATGCAAGGTCAACATCGGCGAATTTTCCGCAAAACACCAGCCGTCATCCGAACTGTATCTGTTGCGCAACGCTTCCTGGAGCGCCTCATATTCCGGCCTCTGACGGCGCTTCAACTGAACAAGAAAAGCATAGATCGTATGGTGGATCAGCCGCCGCCGCGAAAACACCGCCATATTGCTGAACACATGCGTTGAATCCAAACGTTGTTTTGAGATGTCCACATTCGCTTTTTGAAGCAGTTCGTCCGTAACCTTGCGCATTACCAACCGCCCGAGTTCTTCCTCGCGGAACAGTTTTTGATACCTGAAATAGGTCGCCCGGGATATTTCCACTCCCTGATCAATATTCAATGCGTATTGAATTGTCAGATCAGCATTGTAGCGGTCCATTGCCTCTACATGGCTCCAGTTGAAGAAATCCTTGATGACCATCAAGCCGGCCATTGAAAAAAGTTCTTTCGTTTCCGGCCCGGTCAGCGTGGAGAAATTATCGGAAAATTTCTCAACCACTACTGAAAGCAAATACAAAATGCATTCCCGGAAACATCCATGCCAGCCGTTTTTCATACGCTTATATGCCGATGGCCCCAGCAATTCCGAAAAGCGGTCGAACAGTTCCGGCTGCCGAGGATCTTTGATTTTTATCATCAGTTGCCTCCCAGGTAAATTTGTAACTAGAAATGTAACAATAATAATATAGCAATAACTAATAAAAATTCAATTAATATACAGGAAAACAAGCTCATTTTTTGAAAATTCATCCAAAATAGCGGGGAAAAGGCGTTTGAGACTTCCGTCTTATTAATCGACTCGGCAATAAAATATGACTTGAAGGTTATCGCCACTACGCATTCTCTGTTTATGTTGGAAAAAGCATGTAAATCTGAATGTAGACCATATACCAATATAACATATTTAAAAAAAGAAGATGACAAAGTTATTAATAGCGGCTTTTCTTCTTATGAAGAAATTGCAAACGATCTAAAGGTA
>JAQWDO010000161.1 GCA_028705415.1 Dehalococcoidales bacterium | reverse complement strand
TCATACTCGAGGCAGCTTGCTGCCGAAGTATCTTCCCCGGATAGCGCGCTTTACCACATGGCAGTGTTTGCGAGAAGACGGGCACTAATCCTGGAAGATTCTTCACTTCGTTCAAGAATGACACACTTATTGTATGGGCAGTCACTAATCCTGGAAGACCCTTCGCTGGCGCTCAAGGGTGACACAATTTTTCGTGTGAGATTCTTCGCTGGCGCTCTGAATGACAAAAGGGGGCGCTCTGAATGACAAAAGGGGGCGCTCTGAATGACATTTATTTTTACTTACTTGGTTGAAATATTGAACGGTATGTAAAGCGGGCACACACCCATTGCCGAAGTGATTACCATTATTGCCCCGAAGATGTAGAGAGCAATATCCCATGCGCCTTCCACAAAGAAAAGCGCTACAACCAGCGCGGCTACTCCAAGTATTGCCCGGATAATCCTGTCTGCCTGCCCCATATTCTTTTTCATGCTTTATTCCTCCACCGATTTTAACCGATTATATTGGATAGGCTGTTCAATAGCAACAGGTTAGCCCGGGTTTTGAGGTAGAAAACTTTCGCCCTATACCTGGGAGGCAATTGCCTGAGCCAGTTGTGTTCCAATACTCCTGGCTTTTTCCATAAGCTCAGAGTCACTTCTGACTGCGCCTTTATCAAAAATACCTGTTACGAGCAGCTCTCCAACCAATTCGTAGCCCAAAAACTCGAAAGGAATTTTCATCGCATCCAGGGTTAGCCCTATAGCTTCTTCGTATCCTGGCTGTTCGCCAATGGCAATGAGTACCATTTTTCGCCCTTGACCGGCAAGGCTGCTGGTATACTGCCGAGGGCGGTCTTTGGAAAACTGATAAAGGCAGTACAGGCGGTCTATAAAAGCTTTCATCCAGGCTGTGACATTCAGGTTATGAGTGGGAGAAACCAGCACCAGTCCTCGTGCCTCAAGAAGCTTGGGGTAAATCAGCTGCATTCCGTCATTAAGCCCGCTGCAGAGGGTGCTGTTTTGGCACTTTTCACAGCCGATGCAGGGCAGGTAATGGTAATCGCGGAGCTGTATCTCCCGGGCAGGTACCCCCTCACTCCTCACGCCTGTCAGCACCTGTTTGAGCAAAACATCAGAATTGCCGCCTTTTCTCGGGCTGGACCCTATTCCCAGAACAGTATTTCTAATTTCCATGGTTTTCACCTCTTGTAAAAGACCTGTCAGGCGACATGACGGAGTATTTTATATGGCATTGTAGCCGGTTTATGTTTTCCGTTTTTTGCTGCGGTTTCTGGCGTTATCGTACCAGACCACCAGTCCGGGAACGACCCCAAGGGAAATCAGAAGGCAAAGAAGTACGCCGATTACGGTTACAATCCCAAAGTCCCGTATCATAACGAAATTGGAAACAATCAGTACTGCAAAACCGCCCAGTGTAGTCAGGGCAGTGGTTATAATGGCACGGCCGGTCTTGGTAATGGCTGTAACCATAGCTTCTTCCGGTATTACTCCCAGGTTTATTTCTTCTATATAACGCCCGTTAATCAGCACCATAAACTCGGTACCGATGCCTATTACCAGTACCCCCAGGATAGCAGTAAGCGGATTGAGCGGGATATCGATTAAAAACATCACCAGGGAAGACCAGGCAATGACTGCAACCACCGGTATCACCGTCAGAACTGCATTCACCAGGCGTCGGTAGGCAAGCAAAATAATAATGAAAACAGCTACCAGGCAAAGCAGGTTTAAAAGCATTCGGGAACCGATTACAGCATCAATTGTTTGTGATCCGAATGCCATCGTGCCTACCGAGGCTACTGTTACACCTTCTGGAGGTGCGGCTAACTTTTCAAGATTGCGGATGAGGTCGTGGACTTCTTCGAGGGAAATATAACTTATGTTAAAAGAAACACTTGCCATTGAGACTTTATCCGAAATCAGGCTGTAAGTGAAAATATCCGGGGTTGATTTAATAATTGCATCAATTTGCCCGGCCGTCGGGATAATTCCACCTGTAGCCTGGATTACCAGTGTTGCCAGGCTGTTTACTGATTGGATTTCAGAATAGCCTGCAATAGCCCGGTCTCCCCAGTCTTTCATCCATCCGATTATCTCAGGGCTGGTCATATCTTCGGCTTCAACCATAAAACGTAACTGCCCACCGCTGCCGGTAATTTCCCTCAGGTGCCGCATCTCTTCCAGTGCTGGCTCATCCTGCGGCATGAGTTCCTCATAATCTGTGTTAATTGCAAGCTGGCTGTCAAAATAACCACCCGCTAGAGCCAGTACGAGGGCTATCGCAGAAACCCATATGGTATGCTTGATGGCATTCCTGCCCAGCACTGCCAGTATGTGTTCTATTCTGCCGCTGGCCTGCCTGGATTTGGCTTTAAGCTTTTCCACTCTGGTTCGCTGGTCTGCTGTGTAAATGACGCTATGGAGCAAAAACAGGCCAAGGATAAAGCTGATGATTATACCAACTGCCAGCATCAGTCCGAAATCCTTGATCATGGGAACGTCAGATACAAACAGGGTTATAAA
>JAQWDO010000160.1 GCA_028705415.1 Dehalococcoidales bacterium | reverse complement strand
CTCTTAAATAAGCGGTGATTTCCCGGTTGAATTGTTTCAGGCTGACCCCTTCTGCTTCTGCCTGGCTGATTGTAAGCAGACCTTCGCGGGTGTCCCGGTTGACTATACATTCAACCAGGCGGCTGGCATAGACGCTCCCGGCATCTCCCAGAAGTGCCCTGACCTGGGCGCTGGATATTTCATTACCGTAATATGCCGAAATCTGCTCCAGGGTATTTTCGGCGTCTCTGAGGGAACCGGTTGCGCTGCGGGCTACCATTTTCATGGCTTCCGGTTCAATGGTTAGGCCTTCCCTGGCGCAAATGGTTTCCAGCTTTTTGGTTATATCATTATAAGTTAAACGGCGGAAATCAAAGCGCTGGCAACGGGAATGAATGGTTGGAAGGATTTTGTGGGATTCGGTGGTTGCCAGGATAAAGATTACCCGGGGAGGAGGCTCTTCAAGGGTTTTAAGCAACGCATTGCTTGCGGCGGTGGAAAGCATGTGGACTTCATCTATTATATAGACCTTGAAACGGCATTCTGCCGGGGAATAGTTGACCTTTTCCTTAAGCGCGCGGATATCGTCCACGCCGGTATTGGATGCGGCATCTATTTCAATAACATCTACCGCTCTTCCTTCGGTAATTGCCTGGCACATGGAGCAGGCATTGCAGGGCTCGCCGGCTCCATCGTTGCTTAAACAATTGACTGCCTTGGCAAGTATGCGTGACGTGCTGGTTTTACCGGTGCCCCGGGGGCCGCAGAACAGGTAAGCATGGGAGACGCGACCGGCTTTCAATGCATTAAGCAGGGTACGGGTGATATGTTCCTGCCCTACTATATCATGTAAGGATTGGGGTCTCCAGCGGCGATAAAATACTTCAGAAGTCATAAACTTAACCCATTATACCCCAAAGCAAGGGTATAACCAAAAAAAATTCCGGCTAAAAAAGCCCCTGTTTTTTAAACAAAACAGGGGCTTTGATTTGATACTTTAAAATGTTGATTTAATCAAGCAGAGAGGGGATATCCCGGGCAGAATCATCAATATCCTGAAGCTTGGATTCCACATCCTTCTGGCGCTGCTTGATCAGCGGGATAAGACCGGTTGACTGGTTGTAATAGTGCCGGACTTTTTCAACATCACTCAGTTCGGAGAGAATGAGAGTAATATTGAGCTGGCCCATTTCCCTGGGGTAGTCCCCATTGCGGATGATGGCATTGGGTGCCATATCTTTCAGCCAGTCTCCGATTTCTTTGACCAGATCCATGTTAATTTCTTTTGCCGGGCCGGAAATCAGGTACAGGGCTCTCGATGCATCCTTGGGGTTTACGTAAGTGGAGAGCTCGCTTATAGCCTCATCCATTGCCTGGATTCCTTTATTGGTTTCCGAGCTTTTGGCCCTGAAATTGCCCATACCTGCAAACGGGTTCTTGAAGCGGGCAATCCGGGATTCTCCGTAACCCAGCACTGTCCAACCAAGCAGGGTTTGAATAATATCGCCGGCATCCAGGGTTTTGGCGCCGACAAATTTGGAGCGTTTTTCTTCACCGGCGCACAGCAGGTTGTAGAAAGGCGCCACTATCATGGAGTTGATCTGGGAGAGGTTGTTTTTGAGGGAAAAGTCCTTGCGGACATAGCGCTGGTTGTCAACCAGGATAACGGCATCTGCCACCGAATTGATGGATTTAAGGCAGACAGCCGTGTTGTAGATGGTGCGCTCCTCGTTCTGTTCTTCGTGCTCGAACGGAAGGATGACCAGTGCATACAGGGGCTTGTCCGGATAACGCTCCTTGATGTGCTGTGCCATAACCGGCATAGAGCCCGAGCCGGTACCGCCAGCCGCGCTGGCAATCAGCAGGAAGCCATCGGTCTCATAAAAGTTCCGAGTATTTCTGAGGGCGTCTACGACTTTATCGGCATCTTCACGGGCGATTTCTGCACCCAGTTCGTTGATTTTGCCGACTCCGTGCCCTCCGGTTTTGCGACCGCCGATCAAAATGCGGTGCTGGTAATCTGTCTTGATGGTGGAAAGTCCGCTTAAATCGGCCGCATCTGTATTGACGGCAAAGACTCCGGGGGCTACATCTATGCCGCGCTGTGCCCTGGCACGTTTGTTCAGGCGGGCAAACTCATCTGCAATGCGGCTTCCTGCCTGACCAAACCCTATTATTACTAGTTTCATGTCTTTTTCACCCCTCCATTATTAATATACGGAGCTCGGCTATTGTAACCCCGCTCATCGTTGAGTGTCAACCGTATCAGAGCCCTTTACCGGCTATAAATGCGGCAAGATCTGCCAGCCGGCAGCAGTAGCCCCATTCGTTATCATACCAGCTTAAAAGCTTGACCATATTGGAACCGATTACCATTGTGCTCAGCCCGTCTACTGTACAGCTTGAAGGGTTTCCAATAAAATCACTGGAAACAAGAGGCTCTTCTGTATAGCTGAGTATGCCGCGCATGGTTGTCTCCGAGGCTTCTTTGAGTACCCGGTTGATTTCTTCTGCATTTGCTTCACGCGAGAGTTCAACCACCAGGTCGA
>JAQWDO010000159.1 GCA_028705415.1 Dehalococcoidales bacterium | reverse complement strand
CACCACCCGGTATACCAACCGGATATTGATACTGTAGAGGAAGAAGCCGATCGTGCCTATAAAAGGGTAATGTTAATCGGAACGGAATAATTATGAACATACTTATTACAATCCTGTCTTTTCTGTTTGTACTTGCTCTGGTAATCATCGCCCACGAACTGGGGCATTTCGGAAGCGCCAAGGCTTTTGGAATTAAAGTTGACGAATTTGGAATAGGCTTTCCTCCACGCCTGTTCTCCATTAAACGCGGGGAGACCATCTATTCACTCAATGCCATCCCCCTGGGTGGTTTTACCAAAATGGCCGGAGAGGAAGATCCCAATATTGAACGGAGTCTGGCCAGCCAGAAACCCTGGAAACGCCTGCTGGTTCTGTCTGCCGGTTCGATAATGAACTTTGTTCTGCCCTTCATTCTGATATCCATCGCCCTGATGATTCCACACAACACAGCATACAGTGATGTAGTGGTAGTTGAAATCTCACCAGACTCCCCGGCTGAAAATGCCGGGTTTCAGCCAGGAGATGCAATCACACTGGTTAACGGCCACGAGATAAACAGCATCATTGATGTCAACCGTTACATACAGCTGAACCTGGGCAAGGAGATCACCTTAACATACCTGCGAGAAGGCACAGAATTGGAATCCAGCCTGGTTCCCCGCTGGAAACCACCCAAGGATGAAGGATCGGTAGGTTTCCTGCTTAAAGCCGAGAATTACGAGGTAGTCAAGGAAAGCCTGCCCTTCTGGAAAGCCATTCCAAAAGGGATAACTGAAACCTTTGAAACCCTGGTCCTGTTCAAAAACTCGCTACTCGGTCTGGCAACCGGTGCCGTTTCGGCCGGCGGTATCACCGGTCCGCTGGGTATTGCCCAGCTCACCGGTGAAGTAGCCCGTGCCGGTGTAAGCCCGCTGCTTGAGTTTGCCGCGTTTTTATCCATTAATCTCGGCATCATAAACCTGCTTCCACTGCCGGCCCTTGATGGCGGAAGAATTGTTTTTGTACTCCTGGAATGGGTCAGGCGGGGTAAAAAAATCTCACCTCAAAAAGAGGGCATGGTACACCTGATAGGGTTTGCACTCCTGATGGCACTGATGCTGATTGTAACCTTCCAGGATATCATCCGCATCTTCAGCGGAGGGAGCGTTATACCTTGATAAACCGGAGGAAGAGCAAGCCGATTACTGTTGGCGGCCTTACCATCGGCGGAGATGCACCCATTGTTGTGCAGTCAATGACAAAGACCGATACTCGCGATTCCTACGCCACCATAAAACAAATCAGGGAGCTTGAAGCAGCCGGATGCGAACTGGTACGTATAGCCGTACCGGATAAAGAAGCCGCTGCGGAGATTCCAAGGATAAAAAGAAGTATTTCGATTCCGCTGGTTGCCGATATTCATTTTGACTACCGGCTTGCACTGGAAGCCATAGACAATGGCGTTGACGGATTGCGTCTCAATCCGGGCAACATCGGCGGGTCTGACAGGGTAACCGCAGTAGTTAAGGCCGCCAGGGAAAAGCAAATACCCATCCGCATCGGCGTCAATGCCGGCTCCCTGCCCGGAGACCTGGACCCTGCGCTTCCGGTTGCCGAAAGAATGGTGCTGGCTGCCATGCGTGAAATTAAACTTCTCGAAGAGTTGGATTTTGATCTTATCAAAATCAGCCTGAAAGCTTTTGACGCACCGACAACCATCGAAAGCTACCGGAAAATTGCTACAATGGTGCCTTATTCCCTTCACATAGGTATAACCGAAGCCGGAGTGCCGCCAGCTGGAATTATCCGTTCCACTGCCGGCCTGGCTCCCCTGCTGTATCAGGGCATCGGTGATACCATCCGTGTTTCACTGACCGCATCACCGGTAGAAGAAGTTGTAACCGCATACGAAATTCTCAAGTCACTCAATCTGAGAAGCCACGGCCCGGTCCTTATCAGCTGCCCTACGTGCGGACGAACTGAAATAGATGTGGTAAAAATTGCTACCGAGGTTAACGAACGCCTTAAGAAATGCCGGAAAAACATTAAAGTAGCGGTGATGGGATGTGCGGTAAACGGACCCGGGGAAGCCAGGGATGCCGATATCGGTATCGCCGGGGGCAAAGGAAAAGCCCTGCTCTTCAAGCACGGGCAAAAATTGCGTACAATCGATGAAGCCGACATCATTGAAGAGCTGATGAAAGAGATAGAAAACCTCCGGCAGGAATAGACCACCATTGTACCAGCAGGTTTGATGATTCAGAAAATCAAACCTGTTATACTTTTTAGCATAATTTGAACCAATTATTAACGAGGAGAGTATAAAAAGTGCGCTTTTCCAAACTTATCGGGAAAACCCAAAAGGAAATACCTTGTGATGCCGATACTATTAGCCATCAGCTTATGATCAGAGCCGGCATGATCCGCCAGGTATCGGCCGGCGTCTATTCATACCTGCCTCTTGCACACCGCGCACTTAAGAAAGTAGAAAACATAATCCGGGATGAAATGGACAAAGCCGGCGGCCAGGAAGTTACCCTGCCGGTACTCCAGCCCAGAGAGC
>JAQWDO010000023.1 GCA_028705415.1 Dehalococcoidales bacterium | reverse complement strand
TTCAGGCACCCGGAAACCGCCACCGATTTGTACCAGCTCCCCTCTCGAAACTATGGCCTCCCGGTTGTTTGCCAGGGCTACCAGAATTAAGAGCACCGCCGCCGCATTGTTGTTTACTACCAGGGCGGCTTCAGTTCCGGCAAGTATTCCGAGAAGCCGCTCGAGATCCTGGGCACGCCGGCCCCGTTGGCCGGTCTTAAGATCGTATTCCAATACAGAAAATCCGCCACAGAGAAGGCTTACCGCGTTTAAAGCATCCTTTGGCAGAGGAGCCCTTCCAAGATTGGTGTGGAGCACTACTCCGGTTGCGTTTATTACGGGGCTTCCAAAACCCGGCCAGTTTTCGTTGAGATTGCCGGTGATGAGTTTGATAAGATCGCTCTGGGAAGGAGCCTGTTTTCCTCTGGTTATATCTGACCGGACCAGATCAAGCACGCTTGAAATGGCCTGCATAACCAGCGTGCGGCTGTAGCGCTCTATGGCCGGCTGCAGTTCCGCGCTGGAGAGCAGTATTTCCACCTGGGGCAATTTGCGCATTTCCCGGTTCAGGTGCTCTTTATCCGGATGTGGTTCAGGCTTGCTCATTTCAAATATATGTGCCCTTTATGTCCCTCGATCACTCTTCCAATTATACTCGCTTCAGGACTGCCGGAATCACGTATAAGCCGGAGCATTTCTTCGGCTTTGTCTTCAGGTGCAGAAATCAGCAGCCCTCCGGATGTCTGGGGATCGTTGAGAATGCTCATCCAGTCTTCGCTTTGTTTCAGCTTTCCTTCCACCCGGCAGTTGTAATAACTGATGTTGTCATGCAATTTGCCCGGCACGATACCCATTCGGGAGAACTCAATTACCCTGTCCATCACGGGTACCTTTTCAGCCTCAATTTCAAGAGCAGCGCCGCTTCCGCTGGCAATCTCCCAGGCATGGCCGATCAAACCAAAACCGGTTATATCGGTGGCTGCGCTGGCACCCATCTGCGCCATAACCTCTCCTGCCGATTTGTTCAGCCGTACCATGTATTCCACCGCCTTCTTCTTTCCGGTTTCTTCAAGCATACCGGCTTTTATGGCCGTATTAAGTATTCCGGTACCAAGCGGCTTGGTCAGTATAAGCCTGTCTCCCAACCTTGCACCTTTATTGGTAATAACCCTGTCAGGATGTATGATACCGGTAACCGAGAGCCCGAATTTCAGCTCCTCATCCCGGACACTGTGTCCTCCAACCAGGGCTACTCCTGCCTCGCTGACTTTATCCAGCGCTCCCTGAATTATCGAGCGCAGTACTGATACATCAAGCTTGTCCGAAGGGAAGCAAACTATACTCATGGCGGTAACCGGCCTGCCTCCCATCGCCCATACATCTGAAAGTGAGTTGGCTGCAGCTATCTGGCCAAAAGTGTAAGGTTCGCCGTCTCCTATAGCAGTAATAAAATCCAGTGTTTGAACCAGCGCCGTATCATCCGAAATACGGTAAACGCCAGCATCATCGTTGGCTTTAACGCCCACGATTACATTGGGGTTGTATTCAAACTCCAGGCCGCTTAGTGCTTGTTCCAGGTCCCCCGGACTTATTTTGGCTGCTCAGCCGGAGAATTCCGACATACTCATCAGGTTTAATGGATTTTCAGTCATTTGAGGACCTCCTTTCCGCACAATATACGGCCAAATACTGGCGGAGGGGGAGGGAATCGAACCCCCCGCGGTAACTAAGTCACTGCCAACGGATTTGAAGTCCGCGAGGCCCACCAGGACCTATCCGCCTCCGCGGGGTATTATATCACAATGACTGGGGTTTTTGAGCGCTCGTTTCCATAACCGGGTTGCAAACAGCCGGTGTGCAACATCATTTGTATAAACTGTGCCGGTTTATTCCTGCGGTTCGGGCAGCATGTCATCCAGGGAAGAGACAAAATTATTAAACCGGTCTATGTTTCCGGGTTCTCCGATTATATCGCCTTCCTGGTTAATGCCCAGGTTCCAGAGGCGCTTCAGGCCGTCGCGGCATTCCCGCCGGAACGGCCCGGGTGTCCACTGAATGCACGAATCCGGCTTGAAACCGTGAATGGAACAAATTGCCACGTGTTCTCCAGAGGCCCGTTTAAGGAAAATACAAGCTCCGTTGCGGTGGTTTAGCAGCAGGCTGCGTTCTCCCGGCCATCTTGAATCGGTATAATGCTCAAGGAAGCTCTCCCACTCCATTCCCAGTTTCTCGCTGATGCGCTTCGCCTCTGCCATGGTTACCCTTACCTGGTAGCGGCTGCAGCACTCTCCGCACAAAAAACAGGGAAAGTCCGAGGTTTTCCCACCCAAATCCTGTCCCGACTCCATCCTTGCTACCTCTCGTAAATATACTTATTTAAAATGTGCCTGATTAGAGATAAAGGTGATTGGTTTTAATATAGTCTGCAACTTTTGGAGGCACCAGGCAGGAAATATCTTCACCTTTACTGGCTTTCCTGCGGATATCCGATGCGCTGATGTTGACCAGCGGCCCTTCCAGCACTATCAAACGCCGGCTGATTCCGGGGATGTCCTTTTCCAACTGTAAAAGATCAGTCTTTTCTGTGTCCGGCCTGGGAACCACCACCAGATGACACATTCGAACAATTTCACCGGGGTTGTACCACGAGCGCAACCCGGCAAGGTTATCCATTCCAATTATAAAGTACAAAATATCCTTCCCGTTCCCCATGCGCTCCATCTCCGCCAGGGTCTGAGCGGTATATGTCGCCCCTTCTCTTCGCACTTCCAGGGAAGAGGCCTCAAATGCTTTTTCCTCACTCACAGCAAGCTCCGTCATTGCCAGCCTTTGTTCCGGTGGAGTAATAACAGGATTGCGTTTTAACTGCGGGCTTCCGGCAACCATAAAAACAACGCGGTCGAGCCTGAGTGCTCTTAAAACTTCCCGTCCGATTTCAAGATGACCGTTGTGCGGCGGGTCGAAGGTTCCGCCGAGTATTCCCAATTTCATTATAATTTTACCACCGCCATTCGAAATCCCCGATACAGATCAAGTCGCCAGGCATGGCTCCGGCTTTTTCAAGTGTTTTCACGCCCACTTTTCTCTCCACCATTTTCCAGAGCTGTCGGCGGACTTCAGCATTACCGATATCACTGCCAGCAACCAGACGCTCCAATTCGGGTTCAATTACAAGGAGTTTATCGTTTTCGCGTTTTATCAAGGGGGCCTGTTTCCGCGGCTCGGGTTTAAACACCTTTTTTTCATCACTGGTTGATACCGGCGATTCTGCCGCAATTCTGGTTAATTGGCGGTCTACTCTATCAACCAGCCCATCAACCCCCTCACCGGTAAGGGCAGAGATAAACAGCGGGTTGATACCTTCGGTAGCAAATTCCCGGATTATTTCACCGATTCTGGCTTGCGTTTCTGATTTATCTATCTTGTTAATTACCACAATCTGCTGTTTATACAAAAGCTCGGTATCATACCGTTTCAATTCCTGATTTACCAGTTTAAAATCTTCCAGCGGTTTCGGAGCGCTGCCGTCAATAAGGTGAACCAACAACCTGGTGCGGATAATATGGCGTAAAAATTCATACCCCAGGCCCTTGCCATCCGCTGCTCCTTCGATTAATCCCGGTATGTCTGCCATTACAAATGCAGATTTGCCTTTTACTACTGTACCGAGCTCCGGTTCAAGCGTAGTGAATGGATACCCGGCTATCTTGGGCTTTGCTCCCGAGCAGGCTGAAAGCAGTGAAGATTTTCCAGCATTGGGCAGCCCGATAATACCAACATCAGCAATAAGTTTTAATTCGAGTTTTAATATTTTTTCTTCGGCGCCTTCCCCCACAGAAGCCAATCTGGGCGCCTGGTTGGTAGAAGAAGTAAAATGGGTATTACCAAGGCCACCCTTCCCCCCTTTTGCGGCAACCAGGGTATCTCCTTCGGTGTCCATGTCTGCCAAAATTTGCGGGTTGTCGGGATCAGTAATATCGGTTACCACCGTTCCCGGTGGAATTCTCAATACCAGGTTTTTACCGGACTTGCCATGCTTTTTTCGGTGCTGCCCGGGTTTTCCATTTTCAGCAACATATTCTTTTTTAAGATAATATTTTTTTAAGGTATCCTCATTGATATCTACCAGGAGGATAACGTCTCCCCCCTTACCCCCATCTCCACCATCAGGACCTCCAAAAGGAACAAACTTCTCATGCCTGAAGCTTGCCAGTCCATCTCCACCTTTTCCAGATTTTACTGATATTTTTACTCTATCGAACACGCTCTTATTATTCCAATCAAAATATACTTTCTGAGTAATGATTTTTTATTAGTCTTAGTAATAATAGCATATTGCATTTCAGTTAACAGAATTTAAAATAACCAAGGTTTTAAATATGGTTAAAACGCCACTTATCGAAAACCGGTCGGAGTTATCGAAAAAATCAGCAAAGTTATCCAAAATTTTTGAGAATTAAAGACAAAAGAATGAAAATGAAAGACACAGTTATACAAGGAATATGAAAAATAGAAAATTTAAAAAGTTAGCTCAATATAGAGGAAGAGAACTTACTGCAAATAGTCTCAACCTGCCGTTTGAGAGGCGGGTTATTATCAATATCGCGAGCCATTTTTTCACATGCATGGCTGACTGTTGATGCGTTGCGGCCACCAAGCAACACTCCAATCTGACAAAGCGGAAAGTTGTGATAACTTTTCAATAAGTACATAGCCAGCTGGCGAGCAAGTGCAGTGGTTTTATCTCTCCGCCGGCCAGTTAAATCCTCCAGTTCAAGCGAAAAAGCAGAGGCAACCTCGCGGATGATAGCATCTGCTGAATGACCGTTACTGGAACTCGAGCCAATATCCGAAATAGCCCTTCGTGCAAGCTCCGGGGTTATATCTGCATTAAGAAGCCTGGAATAGGCCGTAATGCGGTTTAAGGAACCCTCCAGTTCACGAACATTACTCTTGATTTCACTGGCAATTAACTCAAGAACCTCAGGTATAACCAAAATTCCGTCCCGTTCTGCCTTGGATTTCAATATTGACAGACGCGTTTCGAAATCCGGCGGCTGGATATCGACGGTTAAACCCCATTCAAATCTTGAGCGAAGGCGGTCCTCGATCAACGGCATTTCTTTTGGGGAACGATCGCTTGAAAGCACTATCTGGCGGGAGCCGTTATGCAGTTCATTGAATGTGTGGAAAAAACATTCTTCCGTCTGGCCCTTTCCGCTGATAAACTGGATATCATCCACCAGGAGGATATCCACGCTTCGATACCGGTTGCGGAACTCCTCACCGTTGCCGGTACGAATGGAGCCAATAAAATCGTTGGTAAACTGTTCCCCGCTTACATAAAGTGCCTGCAGGTTGTTTTGACTGGCGGCATGACCGATAGCATGAAGGGGATGGGTCTTGCCGAGACCTACCCCGCCGTACAAAAACAGGGGATTGTAAAGTTGGCCCGGCCCCCTGGCGGTACTTACTGCTGCCGCATGTGCCAGCTGATTGCCGCTGCCAGTGATAAAACTCCTGAATGTATATCTGGGGTTAAAACGGTGATGAACAGTTGTATCAGGGTTTTTCCGGCCATGATCAGACTCGTCCCTTTCAAAACCGGGGGAGTTAACCTGGAAGCAGATTTTTACATCTCGCGAGGCAAGGCGCATAACAGTTCGCTCTATCATGGAACACTGGTTGGTTTCAAGGTATTCAGCAACAAATGAGCTGGGAACACCTATAGTAAAAACACCGTCATTAAAACTGAGCCCGGTAGTGCCTTTAAGCCAGGTATTAAAATTCGGGCGGGTCATTTGAAGTTCCAGTTCTCCAAGAGCCGCTTGCCAGATTTGTCGTGCTAAAGGCATTATTGAGCCAGTTCTCCTTCTTATTTAAGTGACTTACGCCCGCCAAGACGGGATTAGATAAACTGCGAAGAGGTTACAGATTTTTTTGAGAGAGAATAGTGAAAACCGGAGGTAATGTTAACAATACCCCGGCATCAAGGGCAAGGCTTTTGTGGCGGATTGAGCAAGAGCACCCCCCGCCACAAGCTCGAAAATGCTCCCTTAAACTCCCGAATTTGCGCTAAATGAGGCTTTCGTATTTAAAAAATCAGGAGCCAAAAAATAAAGTTTCTTTATGTTTACCAGCCGTCAAAACTTCTATAAAAGACGGTAAAAGACCGCATTTTAATAACCAAAAACATTACTTATAAAACTTCCGGGCGGCCGGACTTTAAGCTCAAGCTCCGGATATGATATATTAAACGGGTAACAGGGCTGAACAGCCCTTCGCGGGGAGGGATCGCATAGTGGTCTAGTGCGGGCGCCTGCTAAGCGCTTACATCGGGAAACCGGTGTCGAGGGTTCGAATCCCTCTCCCTCCGCCAGTAATCCATTCGCAAAAGCCGCCCATCCCGACAGCACCACTCTAAAGCCGGCGGGGCAACCTCCCGTTGACAGTTCTGGACTGGAAATATTATATGCCTTCATATTATGCTTGGACCATAGGTTGCCAGATGAATCGGGCTGAATCCGAAAGGCTTGCCGCCCTGCTGGAAAATCATGGCTTTATCAGTGCAAGCAGAGCTGAAGATGCCAGCCTGGTACTCATAAATAGCTGTGTTGTTCGCCAGAGTGCGGAGAACCGGGTGGTAAATCAACTGATGCGCCTGCGGCACCTGAAGAAAAGCCGGCCGGAAATTAAAATAGCACTTACAGGTTGTTTTGTCTCAAGTAACCTGGCGGAAATGCACCGCAAGTACCCGTTTGTAGATTACATTTTTCCTGCCGGTTCAGAGCCAACATTCGAGGATATGGCGGATGTTTCCAGGTATAGCCTCCCCAAACAAGCGGCAATAAGCAGCGGGATAACCATCATTCAGGGATGTGACAACTTCTGCAGTTATTGTATAGTACCCTACAGGCGCGGCCGGGAAAAAAGCCGGCCGGTAGCTGCAATTGAAGAAGAAGCCTGCAATCTGGTAGAAGGAGGAGCCCGCGAACTAATTTTACTGGGGCAAAACGTGGATTCATACGGGCACGATCTGGCGGAAAAGCCGGACCTTGCCATGCTGCTCGAGCGGATAAACAAAATAGAAGGCCTTGAGCGCATTCGTTTTTTAACCAATCACCCCAAAGATATGAGCCCCGGGCTTGTCCGGGCAATAGCCCGGCTGGAAAAGGTATGCAAACAGTTAAACCTGCCCGTCCAGTCCGGAGATGGTGAAATTCTTAAAAAAATGAACAGGGGATATACTCTCGAACACTACCGTGAGCTGCTTGGCCAGCTGCGCCGGGAAGTCAGCGGAATTGCCATAACAACCGATATTATTGTAGGCTTTCCCGGTGAGACCCCGGAACAGTTTGGCAACACGCTGCAATTTCTGGAGGAAGCCCGCTTTGATGCTGTGCATGTCGCCATGTATTCCCCAAGGCCTGAAACGCTTGCTTTCAGAAAGTATGCAGATGATGTTGACCCGGCAGAGAAAGCCCGGCGCCGGAAACTGATAGAAGAAGTGCAGGGGAAAATCGCCGGGGAAATAAACTGCAGGCTGGTCGGACAAACTTTTGAAGTTTTGGTGGAAGGCAGGAAGAAGGGAAAGTGGTACGGCCGCAGCCAGAGTGACAAACTGGTATTTTTTGAGCACCCGGACGACCAGTCGGGCAGACTGGTACCGGTAAAGATTGAACATTCCAGCCCCTGGTTTTTAAGAGGCTCCCTGATAAAATAAATATTAAAACCTGAGGAGGTTATCAAAATGGATCAAACTATTATGCTTGTCGTGTTTATGGTACTCATGTTCGGTATGTTTTACTTCCTGATCATCCGGCCACAGCGCAAACGCCAGCAGGAACATCAGGCCCTTCTTTCCAGTTTAAGTGTCGGTGACAGGGTAATCACCATCGGGGGTATACACGGTGTTATTGAGAGTATGAAAGAAGACAGCGTTCTGCTCAAACTGGAATCCGGGGCAACCGTTCGCATGACCCGGGCAAGTATTGCTTTCCGTGAGGGAGAACCAAAAACAGCCTAGTATTACCCGGAGGGAATTAAACGAAATACGATTATATTATTGTCGGCAGCGGCATAGCCGGGCTGTATTCAGCACTTATGGCTTCCCGGCACGGCAGTGTATTGCTGGTTACCAAGGGCAAACTCAGTGACTGCAATTCGCGCCTTGCCCAGGGCGGCATTGCGGCGGCTGTCGGTTTGGGGGATTCGCCTGAAATACACATGAGGGATACCCTCAAAGCCGGTGCCGGTTTGTGTGACGAAGATGCGGTAAGAATCCTGGTAGAAGAAGCTCCTGCCCGAATTGCCGATCTGGTCCAGATGGGGGTAGATTTTGATACCGTTGATGGTCAAATTGCCCTGACGCTTGAAGCGGCACACAGCATGCCGCGCATTTTGCACGCAGGTGGTGATGCTACCGGCGCTCGCATTGAAGAAGCTCTCAGTCGGCTGGTTCTCACGTCAGATATCCACCTGGAAGAAAACGCCCTGGTAGGAGAAATAATAACCGGAAACGGAACCGCTGAAGGGATAAAGATAGCCGGCAAAAAGCCGGGAGAATCCAGAAGCTTCAATGCCCGGTTTGTTATCCTGGCTACAGGCGGAGCCGGACAGCTTTACCGCCTTACCACCAACCCTTCAGTAGCTACCGGAGACGGAGTTGCCCTGGCCTACAAAGCGGGGGCACAGGTGACGGATATTGAATTTTTCCAGTTTCATCCCACTGCACTGTGCATACCAGGCCTTGCTCCCTTTTTGATTTCGGAAGCGGTCAGAGGTGAAGGCGGCGTGCTGTTAAACAACCGGGATGAAAGGTTTATGCCTTCCTATGCACGGGAGGCGGAGCTTGCGCCGCGGGACGTTGTGGCGCGTTCCATTGTGGCTGAAATGACCAAAACCGGTTCGGATTCCGTATTCCTGGATATACGCCATATGCCGCACCAGCGCATTGCAGCCCGCTTTCCGCAGATATACCGTTTTTGCCTGGATAACGGGATCGATATCACCAAAGAACTGATACCGGTAGCCCCGGCTGCCCATTACATGATCGGAGGCGTAAAGGTTGATTATCACGGGGAAACAAATATAAAAAACCTGTTTGTTGCCGGGGAAGCATCGGCCACCGGAGTACACGGCGCCAACCGGCTGGCATCAAATTCGCTGATGGAAGTGCTGGTTTACAGCCGCCGTATTGTTGATTATACGCTGGGGATCAGAGGTAAAGAAGAAGAAACGTCTCAAGTCAAGGCCGAAACAATGCGCCTTCCCGCAGCAGAGCCAGAAGCCGGAACCGGCAAGCCAACTCTTGAGGGGCTGCAAAACCTGATGTGGTACAAAGCCGGAATTTTAAGAAGTGAAACTGGTCTGGCTGAAGCCCGGACCATTCTATCCGGCTGGCAGGCAGCCATGATGGCCCCCGAGGGGCAAGGCGGCTTTGAGCTCGGCAACCTGGTGCTGATAGCTCGGCTGCTGGTCGAAGCAGCCTTCACCAGGAAAGAAAGCCGCGGGGCCCACTATCTTGAAGACCACCCCCACCAGAGCGAAGAATGGCGAAAGCACATAGTTTTCGAAAAGGAGCAAACAGGTGGCAACTGTTCTTAACCAGGAGGAAATCAAGCGTTTTATCCATCGTGCACTGGATGAAGATATGGCCGGAAATGATATCACGACATCACTGGTTATCCCTGATGATTTGATGATGGAAGCCCTGGTCCAGGCACGTGAAGACGGAGTGCTGGCAGGCGTGGATATCTGCCGGCAGGTATTTCTTGCGATAAACGAAGAGCTTGAAATTGATGTGTATTTTCAGGATGGGAACCGCATAAAATCAGGCGATACCGTAGCCAGAATCTGCGGCAGGGCGCGTGATATTTTAAGAGCAGAGCGCACCGCCCTCAATATTTTGGGCTGGATGAGCGGCATTGCGACGCTCACTTCGCAATTTGTTGAACGCGTCAAGGGCACCGGCGCGGTGATTTGTGATACGCGTAAAACAAAACCCACCTTGAGAATGTTTGAAAAATATGCGGTTAAAGCTGGCGGCGGCCGTAACCACCGTATGAACCTGGCAGACGGCGTCCTGATCAAGGATAACCACCTGAATGCTCTCAGGGCATCCGGCAAAAACCTCGGGGAGATTGTCGCCATTGCCAGGAAAAATGCCCCGGAAGCCATCAAGGTGGAAGCAGAGGTAACCAGTTTTAACGAAGCGCTCCAGGTGGCAGATTCCGGAGCAGATATCATCCTGCTGGATAACATGCTCCCGGACGAGATGGAAAAAGCAGTCAGGGCGATTGGCAGACGGGTCAAATTTGAAGCTTCGGGCGGGATAACGCTGGAAAACGTGGCTGAAGCAGCCGCAACCGGAGTCGATTATATTTCTATCGGAGCGCTGACGCATTCAGCCAAAAACATGGATTTCAGCCTGGAAGTTGCCGGTTATTAGCCTTTAAGCTTTTGCCATACTGCAATTTTACAGTGTAATTACAATACCTTCATGTGCAGGCGTAATATCTGCCCCCAGCTTCCCGGCAACTTCACTCAATTCGGCTTTTATTTCATCTTCAAGCACCTTGCTCATATGAACGCAATATATACGCGGGAG
>JAQWDO010000158.1 GCA_028705415.1 Dehalococcoidales bacterium | reverse complement strand
TGAATAGCATGAAAATATATTCCACTCTTACCCGTAAAAAAGAGGAGTTCGTTCCCCTGAAAGAGGGGGAAGTAACCATGTACGTCTGCGGGGTGACTCCTTACATGGATGCCCATGTCGGCCATGCAATGAGCTATATCACCTTTGATGTTATCCGGCGGTACCTGGAATATAAAGGTTACCTCGTTCACTTTATCCAGAACGTCACCGATATTGACGACAAAATAATTGACCGCGCCCTCGGGCAAAATACCACCACTTCCGAGCTTGCCGGAAAATACTTTTCCAGCTTCACCGAAGACTTGTCCGCCCTTAACGTTCGGCCGGCTGACCAGTTCCCGCAAGCTACCAGTGAAATCCCGAAAATGCTCGAAATGATACAAACCCTGATAGATAAAGGCCACGCCTATGCAGCCAAAAGCGGAAGTGTCTATTTCAGGGTAACTTCCATGCCGGATTACGGAAAACTATCCGGGCGCAAACTTGAAGACATGATGGCAGGAGCCCGGATTGAGATCGGGGATGAAAAAGAACACCCCATGGATTTTGTCATGTGGAAAGCTTCCAAACCGGGTGAACCTTCATGGCCGAGCCCCTGGGGAGAGGGCAGGCCTGGATGGCATATAGAATGCAGCGCCATGGCTTTGAAATATCTGGGTGAGAGCGTGGATATCCACGGAGGCGGCCAGGACCTGATATTCCCCCATCACGAAAACGAAATAGCCCAATCCGAATGCACCACCGGTGTTAAACCCTTCGTGCGCTACTGGCTGCATAACGGGCTCCTCAAGCTGGGTGATGAAAAAATGAGCAAATCGCTGGGGAACCTGGTAACCATCAAGGAAATTCTCAAGTCGTTTTCCTCTGATGGGGTCCGCCTGTTTGTAATCAGCTCATATTACCGCAACCCTCTGACTTATTCTCTCCAGGCGCTGGAAGCATCTCAGAAAGGGGCTGAACGCCTGGCAAAAGCAGCCAGCCTGGAAAATACCGGCTCACTTCCGTACGACATGGACCTGGAAGCTATTGAGGATACTTTTATCCGGTCCATGGACGACGATTTCGATACCCCCAAAGCGGTTTCGGTTCTGTTCGATCTGGCACGCCAGATCAATACCGCCAAAGATACCGGTGCCGATATTGAAAAAGCTCAACAGCTGCTGACAAAGCTTTGCGCTGTGCTGGGGCTGACCCTTGACCAGGAGCATAAAGAGCCGGCAGAAGCCAAACCCTTTATTGAACTCCTGGTTTCCGTTCGCAAGCGGTTACGCCAGGAAAAACAATATGCGCTGGCCGATGAAATACGATGCGGGCTTGCCGAACTCGGTGTCACCATAGAAGATAAACCCGAAGGCGCCACCTGGAATTTCAATTAGCGGCTGGTTTGCCATATTGGTCTGTTTTTGCTAAAGTTATACCCGGTTTTTGTTTCTTGCGGGGCCGTAGTTCACTCGGGAGAACGTTTGACTGGCAGTCAAAAGGTAGCGGGTTCGAATCCCGCCGGCTCCACCATACCGCTTTTTTCCAGCCAGGTTGCATCAGAACACCACATGTCACCCCGAATTCTTTAAATTCCGGTGATTTATTGTTTGAATTTATTGCACCCGGCAAGAGAGTAATTATAATCCAGACAGATACAGTTCAGGCATTTCAACAGCAATCATTGTCGATTTCAAAACCTCTGTCGCCGCGTGCTAAAATTCATGGTCTCCAAACCCCCGAAATATTATAGCGTGAAGAAGGACCGGGTTAATCCATGCCAAAAACGCGAAAGATGCTTACCGATACAAATGCCCCTTATATACAATCCCTGATGAGGTTGATTGAAACCCAGAGCAAGGAAACGATAGTCATCTGGTGCACCGGCTACGCATGGGAATACATCCTTCCAATATATACAAAATGTTATCCGAACGATTTGAGGCCACGGGACGCTTTAGCAGCAGCCCGGGACTGGCTCGATGGTAAAATAAAGCTGCCGGAGGCAAAAAACCTGATACTCGCCTGCCACGCGGCGGCCAGGGAGGCTGAAAATAATCCGGCTGCCCGAGCGGCTGCAAGAGCAATCGGGCAAGCCTCCTCCACCATACATTCACCAACTCATTCTCTCGGTATTGCCCTTTACGGAGCACTGGCAATTGCCTGTGACCGCCTGGGCACCAAGGAAAAATGGGAAGGCTTTGAGAAATTTGCGGCTGATGAGTGCCGGAATATGGAATCTGCGCTTCGTAAAATTGCAGTCGAAAACGAACCAAATCCTGCCAGACTCATGTGGAACCCACCAACAATAAAATAAATCCAACACTGTAAACAATCAGTCCTTTTTTTACTTATAAGGAAAGGGTGTCGAATGATTGACATACTATATATTGATCTGTTAAACTGCCCATCTCACTATATATAGTGTTTGGTGTGGTTTTCTGACTATTGCAATACAAGAATGATCAAAGAGGAATAAATGACAATTCAAACATTACCTGATACATGGGAAAAAACCGAACTTACCAATACAGCCCGGTCTATCCTGGAAAAAAGATATCTCCACCAGACAGACAACCAGCCGGCTGAAACTCCCGAGGAAAT
>JAQWDO010000157.1 GCA_028705415.1 Dehalococcoidales bacterium | reverse complement strand
AAAGGGAAAGGCAGCATTCCGGTTTGATGCCGGATATCCGCGAGTACATACATTATTACCAGTTAAACCGGCAAAGGCTTGCACTTGCCAAACCGGACGTAATGCTTATGCACCCGGGACCGGTTAATGAGAACATTGAAATTGAGCCAGATCTGATCCGCAGCCCTGCCTCAGTAATAGACCGGCAGGTCACCAACGGAATTGCCGTAAGAATGGCTTTGTTATATTTGATAATCGGTGGGAAACAAGATGAAATATAAGCTAATCATAAAAAACGGCCTCATTGTCGACCCGGCAAGATCAATTGAATCTCGCGGCGATATCATTATGGAAGACGGCATAATAGTCGGCAGCGGACCGGGAGCTACGTCTGCTGAAAGCGAAGGCGCAAGTGTAATTAATGCAGACGGAATGGTAGTTACTCCCGGGTTCATAGATATGCACTGCCACCTGAGAGAGCCGGGCTTCGAAGAAAAAGAGACTATCAAAACCGGGTCCAGAGCCGCAGCTGCCGGAGGGTTTACCACCATTTGCTGTATGCCCAACACACAGCCCGCAGCAGACAGCACATCGACACTAAGCTATATACGGGAAGTATCAGCAAGAGATTCTTCCATACGCATACTGCCAATAGCATGTGTGACACTCAAAAGAGCAGGCAAGGAACTGGCACCCATGACAGAACTTGCCGAATCCGGAGCTATCGGCTTCAGCGACGACGGTTCACCGGTTGCCGACCCCTGGATAATGCTCAGGGCTCTGGAATACTCAAAACCTCTTGGGCTTCCTGTTATCAACCACTGCGAGGAGCCATCACTGGTGGCAGACGGGCTGATAAACGAAGGAAAGATATCAACCTTTCTTGGCCTCCCGGGAAACCCGGCAATCAGCGAAGAAATAATGATCGCGCGTGACGCAAGACTGGCTGAATATACCGGAGCCTGGGTACATATAGCCCATGTATCCACCGCCGGCGGAGTAGAGATTATTAGAGAGGCCAAACGGCGTGGTGTCAGGATTACCGCCGAAGCAACCCCCCACCATCTCAGCCTTACCGAAGAGGCAGTATTGAATTACGACACCAATGCCAGGGTTAACCCACCCCTGAGAACTGCAGAGGATGTTGAGGCACTTATCGAAGGGTTAATAGACGGCACAATAGATATCATCGCCACCGACCATGCTCCCCACACCATAAATGACAAAGCCCAGGAGTTCGGAGTTGCTGCTGCCGGAATCAGCGGTTTTGAAACCGCACTGGCAGTGCTTATGGGTCTCGTTCACCACAAGAAGATCAAGATTTCTGACCTTGTTAATAAATTGACTGCTGCGCCAGCTGCAATGCTGACAGGCACAGGCTTGAAAATTGGCACTCTTGAAGAGGGGGCGCTTGCCGATATAACCATAATTGACCCTGAACGTAAATGGAAAGTCGATTCAACTGCATTTCTTTCCAGGGGTAAAAATTCTCCCTTCAATGGAGCAGAACTCAAGGGGAAAGTGGTTATAACTATCGCTGCCGGCAATATAGTATTCAATGAAATTTAAAATGACGGAATTTTTTAACAACCGGGGAAATGATTATGAGCAATAAAACACTACTGGTTCTTGAGGATGGTTCATCTTACGAAGGAACGGGGTTCGGCTCGGCACACGATGCAGTCGGTGAAGTAGTATTTAATACAAGTATGACCGGCTACCAGGAAATACTCACCGACCCTTCCTATGCCGGCCAGATAGTAATTCCAACCTACCCCCTGATCGGAAACTATGGGATCAATCCGGAAGACATTGAATCCGGCAGGGTACAGCTCGCCGGCCTGGTGGTGCGCGAATACTGCCGTGAACCCAGCCATTACAAATGCACCGGCCCTCTGGATGAATATCTTTCTTCCTATGATATTCCGGCGGTATCCGGCCTTGATACGCGGGCAATTACGCGAAAACTGCGCTCAAGCGGAGTAATGATGGGCATCATCACTTCCAGCCTGGATACTAACCAGGCACTGGATAAGCTCAAGTCTTCCCCCCGGTACGAAGAACAGGATTTTGTAGCCAGGGTAAGTACCCGCCAGCCCTATTCCTGGCCGGGAAATCCGGCTGGCGAAGAAGCGCTTCGCATACTGGTTCTGGATTGCGGTATGAAGTATTCGATACTCAGAATCATGTCGGGACTGGGAACCAATGTAAGTGTTATACCACCAACCCTCAGCCCGCTCCAGATTCTGAGCCTCAAACCGGATGGGTTAATCCTTTCCCCTGGCCCGGGTAACCCGGAACTCCTCGGCAGCATTGTCGATACTGTCCGGGAACTCGCAGACAAGGTTCCCATGATGGGAATTTGCCTGGGCAACCAGCTGATTGCCCGTGCCTTTGGTGCCAGAACCTATAAAATGAAGTTCGGCCATCGCGGAGGCAACCAGCCAGTACTGGAACTCGAAAATGGCCACGTACACATTACTGCGCAAAATCACGGCTTTGCGGTAGATCCGGATACTTTAAAAGATGGCCTTGAGGTAAGTTTTGTCAATGTCAACGACGGCACAGTTGAAGGGCTGAAGCATAAAACACTTCCCATCTTTTCCATTCAGTACCATTCAGAAGCTTCTCC
>JAQWDO010000156.1 GCA_028705415.1 Dehalococcoidales bacterium | reverse complement strand
ACAGGGTAATGGCAGCCTGGTTGGAAGCCCTGACTTCCAGAGTCGCCTTAACTGCGTTCAGTACTACGGCAAGGTCGAGCAGGCAGATTAGAAGTAATTCCCCAAGCCCCTGTCTTCGGTATGCTTCCCGTACAGCGATATCAACAATATGGGCTTCGCCAGCTATCAGCCAGAAACCGGCATAACCGGCCATGTACCGAACAGGACCGCCATCTCCGGATTTTGTATCTAAAACAACAATATAATGAGCCAGGGGATTTCGATATTCCCTCTGGTAATTGGTTGGAGGCTGGGCAGTTGGAAAAGCCTCCCGGGCAATGTCTGCCATCTGGAGAGCGTCTTCCTGCCGCATCAGCCGGATATGGTAGCGCATGTTATCTGGATGAAAACCTCTCCTGTTTACTGAACTGGCATCCGCAATACTCCTGCCGGTATAGACTCCGGTGCTTGGTAATAACCCGGGAATCGGAATAACGGCGGCGCAAATCTGAATAAAGAAACCGTATACCCCTGGCCCCGGCAAGCATGTTGCCAGTCAGTAAAATATTTTCATGTTCCTGATGCGGGCTGATAAGAAGACTGGAAGAAAAAGCATCGAAACCGCGCTCCAATGCCATATTAACGGTTTTCTCCAGCCTTAAACGGAAGCAGCTTTTACAACGGTCTTTTTCTCTCCCGCGCACGGCATCAAAATACACCGAAGGCTGGTAACCCGGATCTATGACAAACGGTACCTGTTCCTCATCCAGCAGTTTGGCAGTAGCTTCCAACCGTAAACGGTGTTCTTCTTCAGGATGAATATTGGGGTTGTACCAGAAAGCTTCTACCCGATACCCCTGCTTCTGCCAGAACCTGATAGTGTAGGCTGCACAATGGGCACAACATACATGTACCAGCACTGAATCAACCATCATACGCCATTAAAAAACCTGGCCTGGGCAGATGTATCCCTGTTATAGGGAATTCCAAGGTGTTCATAAGCCCGGCCTGTAGCTACCCTCCCCCTCGGAGTTCTTTCAATAAACCCGATCTGTAGCAGATAAGGTTCATATACGTCCATAATTGTATCCGATTCCTCGCTGATAGCGGCTGCCAGAGTTTCCAGGCCAACTGGCCCCCCGTTAAACTTTTCTATAATGGTGCTCAGCAGGCGGTGATCTATCTCATCCAGGCCAAGAGCGTCAACTTCCAGTTGCTCAAGTGACTGCCGGGCAACTTCTTCTGTAATTACCCCGTCTGCCATAACCTGGGCATAATCTCTCACTCTCCTCAGCAGGCGGTTAGCCACCCTGGGCGTTCCCCTCGCCCGGCAGGCAATAGCTTCTATGCCTTTTGGCTCTATACCGATTCCGACAATACTTGCCGACCTTTTTATAATGGTTCCCAGCGCGGTGTTATCGTAATAATCCAACCGGTAGACCACACCGAAACGCCCCCGTAATGGCGAACTCAACTGGGCAAACCTGGTTGTAGCACCAACCAGGGTAAACTCCGGCAAATTTAACCGGAGGCTCCGGGCACCCGGACCTTTCCCGATGACAATATCCAGAGCGCGGTCTTCCATTGCAGGGTAAAGTATTTCTTCAATCGCCCGGCTCAAACGATGTATTTCATCTATGAACAGAACGTCGTGGCTCTGAAGATTGGTCAGTATCGCCGCAAGATCTCCGGCTCTTTCTATGGCAGGCCCGGAAGTGACCTTGATGTTTACCCCCATCTCGGCAGCAACAATATGGGCAAGCGTGGTTTTCCCGAGGCCGGGAGGACCGTATAAAAGGACATGGTCAAGAGCTTCTCCCCTTCCCCTGGCTGCCATTATGGCAATTTTCAAGTTGTTTCGGATCTTTTCCTGGCCAATGAATTCAGTAAGATTGCGCGGCCGCAGGCTAAGGTCTACCGGTACATCTTCTTCGTTGACTGCACCCGAAATGATACGGCTGATAGCTTGCCTCCATAATTTGAGTTTAGATTCAAGATAATTATAACATATACAACTTGCATGGAAACCACATGCCGGTAAAAGTTAAGGCTGCCTTGAAGGCAGCCTTAACCAATTATTTGACTATTATACGTATTTGCTTTGTTATTCGGCGGAAGTTTCTGTTTCATCTTCGGTTAATACCGAATCATCTTGCTGGCTCACTTCACCTTCAACTACCTCACTGCCTTCGCCCACTGTTTCCGGTTCCAAAACCCCAACCGGCACTGACTGCTCTTCCAAAGCAGCCTGCCTTCCATGCTCCAGCTCGTCCTTGCAGGACTGACAGTGTGCCGGAATCAGTTTACCAATGATAACATTTTCCTTAAGCCCCACCAGGCGGTCCACCTTACCAAAAATTGAAGCTTCGGTAAGCACCCTGGTAGTTTCCTGGAAGCTGGCAGCTGCCAACCAGCTGTCAGTGCTGAGGCTGGCGCGGGTAATTCCCATCAATACAGCATAAGCAGTTGCGGGTTCGCCGCCTTCTGCCAAAACCCTGGCATTCTCTTCCTCATAAGCCATACGGCCAACCAGTTCACGGGAGGTAAAGCGGGTATCTCCAGGTGTATCTATCCTTACCTTGGAAAGCATCTGGCGGACGATCACCTCAATATGTCGATCGTTGATGTGTACACCCTGTGAACAATAAACCTTCTGCACTTCGTCCACAATGTAGCGCTGTACGGCTT
>JAQWDO010000155.1 GCA_028705415.1 Dehalococcoidales bacterium | reverse complement strand
GTACTGCCATCCGATCTGGAAAAGCCGCTGGCAAAACAATTGCCCTCGGTTCTTTTCACCACCGGTGACGATGAGTTTTTCAACGATGATTCTGTCAGTATAGTAATTGAGCTTATTGGTGGCGAACGGCCTGCTTACGATTACATTTGCAGGGCACTGAAGGGCGGCAAGCATGTGGTTACCGCCAATAAAGAGGTTATTGCCAAACACGGGCTTGAATTACGTGCCATGGCGCATGAAAATGGCGTCAGCCTTTATTACGAAGCGTCCGTTGGCGGAGGCATTCCGATTATTGCTCCGCTGGAAAAAGACCTGCGGGCAAATTACATAAAAAGCATTCACGCCATTATCAACGGCACCACCAACTATATTCTCACCCGCATGAGCAAGGATGGCATGGAGTTCAACAACGCTCTTGTGGATGCACAAAAGCTGGGGTATGCCGAATCCAATCCCAAAAACGATATCGAAGGCATTGATGCCGCTTACAAAATCGCTATCATGGCTACGCTTGCGTTCCAGTCCGAAGTCCGCCCTGAGCAGGTTTACAGCGAGGGTATATCAAAAATTAACTCCAGGGATTTCCGCTATGCCAGCGAACTGGGATACGAAATCAAGCTTCTGGCGATTGCCAAACAATATGATGATTCCATAGAAGCCAGGGTGAATCCGGCTTTTATTCGCAAGGATTCCGTTCTTGCCGGAGTCAGCGGAGTAGTCAACGCCATCAGCATTGAAGGCGACCTGGTTGGGCAGGTAATCTTTACCGGCCAGGGGGCCGGCCCTCTGCCAACCTCAAGTGCGGTGGTTTCTGATGTACTGCGAGCTGCCAGGGATCACATCCTTGGAACCAACACTTCTGATATCAAAATCAATGCCATAAAAGCAGTCAGGCCTATCAACAGCATAACCACCCGCTATTACATGAGGCTTTCAATCCTGGACAGCACCGGTGTCCTGGCTTCCATCGCACAGGTACTGGGAATGCAGGGGATAAGTATTGCCTCGGTTATTCAAAAGGAAACCGATAACGCCAGCCAGACTGCAGAAATCGTTATAATGACCCACCCAGCCGCCGGAAGCGCGGTTGAATCAGCTGTAAACGAGCTTTCCAGGCTCGAGGTTGTCAAGGAAGTCAATAATGTAATTAGAGTTGAGGAGCAATAAAGCAGTGACAAGAGGAGTACTATACACTTACGCCGATTATCTTCCTGTAACCGCCAAAACGCCGCTTTTTTCTCTGGGAGAGGGGTCAACACCTCTTGTGCGCTCCAAGCGGCTGGAAAAGGAACTGGAAATCGGAGAACTGTATTTCAAACTGGAAGGGTGCAACCCTACCGGTTCGTTTAAAGACCGTGGAATGGTGGTAGCCATAGCCAAAGCGATTGAAGAAGGCGCCAAAGCGGTTATCTGCGCTTCCACCGGCAATACTTCGGCATCGGCAACCGCTTATGCTTCAGCAATGGGCTTGAAATCCATTATCATAATACCGGGTGGCAAGATTGCTCTCGGGAAACTGGCACAGGCGATTGCCTACGGCGCAGATATCATCGCTATCGATGGCAACTTCGACCAGGCTTTGCAGCTGGTAAGAGATACTGCCGCCAAACATGCAGTTGCAGTGGTCAACTCCATCAATCCCAACCGCATTGAAGGACAGAAAACCGCCGCCTTCGAAATAGTAGATATCCTCGGCCAGGCGCCGGATTACCTGTTTATACCGGTTGGCAATGCAGGCAATATTACTGCTTACTGGAAAGGCTTTAGTGAATATTATAAAATGGGCAGGAGCCTTCATTGCCCCAAAATGATGGGTTTCCAGGCAGAAGGCGCTGCTCCGATTGTCCTCGGCAAACCGGTGGAACATCCGGAAACCATCGCCACTGCCATCCGTATCGGGAACCCGGCAAGCTGGCAAAAAGCCACCAATGCACGTGATGAATCCGGCGGGATAATCGACAAGGTCAGCGATGCCGAGATTCTCTACGCCTGGAAACAGCTTGCATGTAAAGAGGGCGTATTCGGCGAGCCTGCTTCCGCGGCTCCGCTAGCCGGTGTTATCAAGCTGCGCAGCCAGGGGCACGATTTCTCTGCCAGCCGCATTGTGTGCATCGTCACCGGCAACGGCCTGAAAGATGCCGACATCGCCATCAAACAGGCTCCGTCCATTGTACCGGTGCCCCCGGAGCTTTCGGCGGTTGAAAAAGCACTGGGTTGGAAATAAAAGTTTAACAGGAGAGCTATTATGCATAAAATACCCACCAATGAAATTGGTAAATTCGCACAGTTTTTTCCCTTTTTGGCTACCATAGTCACCTCACATTACAACGGCAAAGACAATGCCATGGCAGTGGCCTGGCACATGCCGTTAAGCGCCGATCCGGCACTTTATGGTGTGGGGATTTCCTCAGGAAAGCTGAGTCATGAATATATCACCAAATCCAAGGTATTCGGAGTCAATTTCATGCCGTTCGAAGCTGCCGAACTGGTTGCCGCCACCGGTGGACCTTCCGGGCGTAAAATAAATAAATTCAAAACCTTCAATCTTAAAAAAGATATTTCGGTTGCAACCAGTGTTCCCATCCTTTCGGATGCCTATGCCGCATTTGAATGTGTGGTCGAGGAAGAGGTTGTTTATGGCGACCACACCCTGTTCGTAGGAACAGTG
>JAQWDO010000022.1 GCA_028705415.1 Dehalococcoidales bacterium | reverse complement strand
TATCTTAAATCCAGAAAAGTTTCAGCCGGAAAACTGCTATTAATATAACCTAATGCAGCCATATAGTCTATCACATCCTGGACTACAGCCGTATCGATGGAACTGGAAAACTCGATGCGGTCAATTGAACGGCGCATAACTTCGGGAGCGTATTCAAAACCGGCGGCAGTTTCAAAAGCCGGATCGAGGTTGAGATTAACTTCCGAGGCATGTTGCAGGGAATTGGACAGGATGGTTGCGGCTTCATCTTTGTGGCCTTTAATCCAATCCAGGGACCTGGCATCTGTTCTGGCCAAAGCTCTTACAACCTCCGGGCTTTCATCAATCAGCCCCTGTTTTACCAGAAGTACACTGCCTTGAAGGTCGGGCCATACATCTTTGCTTTCGAGCAGCATGCTGTAACCGTATTCTTCTGTCATGGTGCACCATTGCTCAGGCAGGAAAACGGCATCGACGTTGCCTGATTTAACGCTCATCAGGGCTTTTGGCGGGTTCATCCGGGTGACATTCGCTATCACTTTTGCCCGGTCAAGCTGGTACTCATCAATGGTTTTATTGAGAACTACATCTACTGCACCGCCTTCCCTGACACTGGCAATTCTGACCCCGCTTTTTTCAAGATCAGCTACCGATCGAATTATTTCCGGGTTAACTGCAAGCCCATAACCGTGTTTATGTGTCCCCCCGATAATTTTTACCGGGATGCCACCGTTGGCAAATACGGTAATAGCGGGCACCAGGCACATGTAGGCTACTTCGATATCCCCCCGGGCCAGAGCAGTAGCCAGAGCTACACCGGTAACGTAGGAATCGTAAGCGTTGAAGGAAAGCCCTTCATCCTCGTACCAGCCTTTTGTTGTGGACACATAGGTAGAGGTTGCATGAGCATTGAACTCAACTGCCATTCCTATTGGTTTGTCGGCATGCTTGTTGCATCCTGCCAGCAAGCCGGAAGAAGCCAGGAGAGTGCCCCCCAGCATGAACCCGGTGTTTCTGAGAAATCTCCTTCTTGTAATTATTTGTGACCGGAAGGGGTGTTGCGTTTCTGCCATTTTGTTCTCTCCTTTATTGTTGCTTGTTCTGACGCGGGTGACTAATCAGGCCGGTCGTGATACTCTGGTCACCGATTTCCAGTTGTGTCAATTCATCGCGGTGGTGGTGTAAAAGGATGCGCCCTCCCGCATTTCCCTTAAGGCGCATCAGTTCAGGCACAAGGGACGGACTGAATATAACCGGATGTCCTGGCTTACTGGCAAATGTGGGAACAAGTATCGGTTTATTCTCTATTTTATAGTTGCGAATAAGGCTTGTCACGAGTTCTGCTTTGATTAACGGGCGGTTTCCCAGTGTCAAAAAAACCGCCCCGCAATCCGGTGCCAGTGTTTTTAGCCCACAGCGTATAGACTGGCTCAGGCCACGTTCATAGTCCGGATTATAAACAATTTTAACCGGTTTCCCTGCCAGCATTTCTCTGATGCTCTCTTCCGGCGGGGAGAGAACAACGATAATATCATCAATGCCGCCATTCATAAGGGCAAGTACCATTTCTGAAAGTGAGGATTCCTGGAGGCTGGAAGGTTTGCCAGCTGCCAGAACTAATGCTGAAGTATTTACTCTTGTTCTTGGCGCTTGCAGGGATTGCCATATGCCCAGAATCACCGTCCGTTTTTGATTTTTCCTAAAAACGATTTTTCCGCCCCAGGCAGTTTCGTGAATGAAAACCCCCGGCATTCCCCATGCTTCAATGCCTGATAATTCTTTTGAGGCAAGCTTGCGAATGGTGCGGCTGAATAACCCCTGCTCTGCTTCAGGGATTTTCAGGAGATTTTCACGGGCTTTTTGTGCAAGTAAAATGTTCATATTTCCAGCAAGCTTTAATCAAATGAAATCAGCCGGTTTTCCTTCTCGTCCTCAATGCCGCGGGTAATATCGTTGAATATTTGCCTGTTTTCAAGCAGCCGGAGCGTGGATTCTATCCTGGAATACTCTTCATACCCCAGGATTACTGCAACAGGACGGCCGTGGCGGGTAACCATGTAGCGTTCTCCCCCGCTGCTTACCTTGTCCAGTAAGGGCAGGAAGGTATTTCTGGCTTCGGTCGCCGATAAGGCTTGTAGCATCTGTAACTCCTCAAAATGTACATCAAAATGTACATAATGCACAACGGCCTAAATTTAGCACATAAGTCTGTGCCGGTCAACAGGATTGTTTCTTTTTAAAGATACGAAAAGAGCGGAAAGTTTTGGACTCTGTCTTCAATACTCTATAATAACAGGCATATGAGGATAATCAGCGGAACAGCCAAAGGGCGCCAAATCAAGATGCCCAAAGGAACTCCGACCCGCCCTGCAACAGAACTTGTTCGAGGGGCAATATTTTCATCTCTTGGTACCCTGGGGGTTTCTATGAATGCCGTGCTTGATTTATTTTCCGGTTCAGGGTCGCTTGGTCTTGAAGCGCTTAGCAGGGGGGCCGGATGGGTTGACTTTGTTGACCGCGATAAGAGATGTTGTGCTATAATCAGGGAAAACTTGGCCGGCATGGGTTTTGACCAGCAGGCCAAAGTGTATTGCCTGAACGTAAACCGGGCAATAGATTTGGTAGACAAGGAGTACAATTTAATACTGATGGACCCGCCCTACCCCAGTCCTGAGATAGACAGTATTCTGGAACAGCTGGCAAATTCGCGCCTCGTAGGCTGTAGTACTGTCGTGTGCTCCACCCATTCATCCCGCCGCCCGCTAAGGCAGGCTTACTCTTCCATGAAAATGTTTAAAGAACTCAGGCATGGTGACAGCACTGCCACATTTTTCAGGTTGGATAAACAGCCATGATAACTGCGATTTACCCGGGAACATTCGATCCAATTACCAATGGACATATTGATATTGCCGTCCGGTCTGCCCGCTTGTTTCACAAAGTGGTAATAGGCGTTTTTGATTTCCCCAAGAAAGACCTGCTATTTTCTTTGGAAGAGCGGGTTGCGCTCGCACGGGAGGCTGTGGAACAGCACAAAAATATAAGTGTTGAGCCATATACCGAGCTTACTGTAGACTTTGCCCGCAAATGTGGTGCCCAGGTACTGGTCAGGGGGCTCAGGGTCAGCGGGGATTTTGAATTCGAGTTTGCAATGGCCATGATGAATAAACGTCTGGATCCGGAGCTTGAAATGGTATGTTTGATGGCCAGTCCCAATTTCCAGTTTTTAAGCAGTTCAATCTTGAAGGAAGTGGCAAGATTGAACGGTGATATCAGTGACTTTGTGCCTGATCACATCGCCCGGGCCTTGATGGACAAGCATTATCCGGGTTTAAGACGGCAGTAGTATTTTAGAATAATTATAATGCCAGAAAAGATAACAGTTGATAACCAAGGAGGAAGAATAACCAGATGGCATACAAAATAACGGATGAATGTATTAGTTGCGGCGCTTGCGAAGCTGAATGCCCCAACAATGCTATCAGCGAAGGGGAGACTATGTACGTCATTGACCCGGCCAGATGCACGGAATGTGTCGGCAGCTGCCAGTCTCCACAATGTGTTGATATATGTCCGGTAGAAGCCCCTGTTTTAGATCCTGACAATCAGGAAAGCCGTGAGGCTTTACTGGAAAAGTGGAAGTCCCTTCACCCGGGCGAAGAGCCCAAGCTGGACTAGGCACTGCCTAAACCAGAAGACTGGTAAAAAACTCGCGCACCGAATCGAAATCTTGCGGCAACAATGCGATGAGCAGCGGGAACTTGCCGGCCAGAAAACTGGCAACGATTGAATCTGCGATTATAGCAGGTTCAAACAGTCTCACCCAGATCGATACCAGTGCTCCAAGCAGAACTGCTCCGAGTGCAAACCCGAATATGGCGCCGCCAACCCGGTCTGCCCATCCCAGCAGAATCGCAGAGGCGGCTGTTTTAATCAGGTTGGCCAGAAATGTTGCGGCAACCATAACCGCAACCAGTATGAGCACAAAGGAAAAAATGTTAAATACAGTGTTATCGGCAAAACCAAACCAGGAACTGACATTGTCGTACAGCCGGCTGGCGATGATTACTGCTGCTATAGCTCCAATGATTGAGAATGCAGATTTAATAAGCCCGCGTGTAAGCCCGTGAAACGCGCTGAGCCCGAGGATTATTAACAGTATAATGTCGAGCCAGTTCATACCCTGTAATTATAACATAAGTGCCGGGTTCTCACTATTTGCCCATTTCGGCAGCTTTGCGGTAAGCGGCAGCAACTGCGCCGTTTATAATCGTTTTGATGTCATTTGAATTAAAATGGTTTATTGCTTCGGCGGTTGTGCCTCCCGGAGAGGTGACCTGTTGTCTGAGTTCTGCCAGACCTCTGCCGGATGTTATTGCGTATTGTATCGAGCCGAGAGCGGTTTGCAACACCAGGCTGAGTGCAGTTTCGCTGTCGAAACCGAGCGATACTGCCGATTCTACCAGGCACTCCATGAACAGGAAAAAATAAGCCGGTCCGCTACCACTGATCGCGGTTGCCATGTCTATAAAGCCTTCGTCATCTACGAACAACTCCCGGCCCATTGATGAAAGAATTGCCTGGCCGTTCTGCTTTTGTTCGGCAGAGACTTTTTCTGAGCAAGTCCATACAGTCATTCCCATGCCGATTTGGGCTGGAGTGTTGGGCATTGCCCGGATTATTTCATCATGCCCGAGGCTTAAGGCAAGACGGGAAAGAGGTGTGCCGGCAAGGATTGAAATTACCAGCTGCCCGCATTTGAGCCTGCCGGAAATCTCCCTGGAGATACCCTCCAGATTTTGAGGTTTAACCGCAAGAATAATTGTATCTGCCGAGTCAATTGCACTGATATTGCTGTCGGCTGTAAGTACTCCCTGCTCAGTCTGCACCCTTTCCAGGCTCAAGGGATTAATATCGCTTACAGTGATATCTTTTGCTGATACTGCCTTGCTTTCCAGTACAGCCTTTATGATAGCTGTTGCCATATTTCCGGCGCCGATTACTGCCAGTTTCATTTTACCACCAGGTTAACTATTCTTCCGGGCACATATATGGTGCTGACCACAGTTTTTTCCTTGAGATATGAAAATACCCTGTTTTCTTCCATAGCTTTCTTCAATACATCCTCTTTCGAAGCAGTGGCCGGAACGTTTATTTTCCCTTTGAGCTTGCCGTTTACCTGTATTGCGATGGTTAATTCCTCTTCCCTGGTTTTTGCTTCATCCCATTTTGGCCAGGGCTGGTTGTGAATCGAATATGGATACCCTTTCAGTTGCCATAATTCTTCTGTAATGTGCGGTGCGGACGGAGCCAGCATCAAAAGCAGGCAGCGAATCGCCTCGTCCCAATCTTTGCGCGATACCAGGCCTGTTTCTTTTACCCTGGTCAGGAAATTGGTAAATTCCATCATGGCAGAAATCATGGTGTTGAAATGTATGGAATCAATATCCTGGGTTACCTTTCGTACCGTCTGGTGAAGATTTTTTTCGAATTCCTTCAAGGCGCTGCTATCTGTTTCGCCGGATGGCCTGTATTCTTCCAGTGACAGGTTCCATACCCGGTTAAGCCAGCGGTTGATACCAGAAATACCCGAGTCATTCCATTCTCCCCCCTGTTCCCAGGGAGCGACGAACATCAGATAGGTTCGCACAACATCAGCCCCAAGCGTTGATACATAATGGTCGGGGTTGATGACATTGCCGCGGGACTTGCTCATTTTTTGCCGGTCAACGATGATGGTGCCCTGGTTAAAAAGCTTGGTGAAAGGTTCATCGAAATCAACCAGCCCCATATCGCGCAGGGCTTTGGTGAAGAATCGTGAATAGAACAGGTGCATCACTGCATGTTCGGCGCCTCCGGTGTACAGATCCACCGGCATCCAGTATTTCAGCTTTTCCTTGTCGAAAGCACCTTGCTCAAATCCCGGGCTGGTATACCTGAGAAAATACCATGATGAGCACATAAAAGTATCCATGGTATCGGTTTCGCGTGTCGCTGTGCCTTTGCATTGCGGGCAAGTGGTTTTAAGAAAGTCCTGGTGGTTTTTGAGTGGCGATTCACCACTGTGGCTGAATTCAATATCGGTAGGCAGGAGGACCGGCAGTTCATTTTCAGCAACCGGTACAATTCCGCAGTTCTGGCAATAAACCATGGGGATAGGTGCTCCCCAGTAACGCTGGCGGGAAACAAGCCAGTCTCGCAATTTGTAGCTTACCGAAAAATTCCCCCATCCTTTATCGGAAAGGTATTCGGTAACTTTACTCCGCCCTTCACTTGAAGGCATGCCACTGAAAGGCCCGGAGTCAACCATGATTCCGTCATCAATGTATGCTTCACTCAATTCCTCACCCCGCCAGTCCGGAGGGGTGATTACGGTTTTTATCGGCAGGCCGTATTTTTTGGCGAAAGTAAAATCTCTCTGGTCATGGGCAGGTACCCCCATTACTATTCCGGTTCCATAGCTTAAAAGTACGTAATCTCCGATCCAAATCGGAACACGTTCTCCATTGACATGATTGATAGCGTATGCCCCTGTAAAGACGCCGTCCTTTTCCTTCTCCGTGGAGAGACGCTCGATTTCAGTTCGTTTACGTGAGGATTCAATATAGGCATTAACTTCATTCAAGCGGTCTGGCGCCGTAATTTTTTCTACGAGTGGGTGTTCAGGAGCGAGTACGACATAGGTTATTCCATATACAGTGTCCGGGCGGGTAGTAAAGACTTTAATGGTTTCTTGCTGGCCTGTGTTGCCATCGATATCAAAGCAAATTTCAGCCCCTTCGCTTCTCCCGACCCAGTTTTTCTGCATGGTTTTTATTCTTTCCGGCCAGTCAAGCCCTTCATGCTTCATGAGCTCATCTGCATAGCGGGTGATTTTGAAAAACCACTGGTTGAGTGCACGCCTGATGACCTGTGTTTCACAGCGCCAGCATCCACCGTCGATGACCTGTTCGTTTGCCAGAACAACCTGACACTTTGGGCACCAGTTTACCGGTGCTTTCGCTCGATATGCCAGCCCGGCTTCATAGAGTTTGAGGAAAAACCATTGCGTCCATCTGTAATAATCCGGCAGGCAGGTGATGACCTCCCGGTCCCAGTCGTATATTGCACCAATAGTCTTAAGCTGGCGGCGCATATTTTCAACATTTTTCATCGTCCAGGTATAGGGATGAATGCCGTGTTTAATAGCCGCATTTTCAGCCGGCAGACCGAAGGCATCGAAGCCCATGGGGTGCAATACATTAAAACCCTGCATTCTTTTAAAACGGGCATGCACGTCTGAGGGCGCCATGGCGTACCAGTGGCCGATATGAAGATCGCCTGAAGTGTAGGGGAACATTGTAAGTGCATACCACTCTGGCCGGGAAGGGTCTTCGGTAACCTGGTAAAGTTTGTCCTCAGTCCATCTCTTTTGCCACTTGGGTTCAATTGCCAGTGGATTGTATTCAGGCGCCATTTAATCCTCCATCAAGGTTGCTTTTGCGAGCGATTGAATGCGGTTGTCAAGGGTTAATTGTAGCAATTGGGTTTGGCATAAGCAAGACTTGCGTTGACTTCAGGAGTTGGCGGATTTATAATCAATTGCATGGGTAACCCTCTATTTAGGGATTATAGATAACCTGGCTAAAAAGTGTGTACATCCATCTGTAAAACGATCAGTCTTCAATTACCCGGGTTTGGTGAATGAAGAACAGGGCAGTATCTGAAAAACCTGGCTTTTTCCGCAGCAAGGAAGGCGGTAGCGTTGTTGCGATTGTTGCCACTACGGTATTAATCATCATGAAAATGGTTGGCAGCCTGCTTACGGGAAGCATCGGTCTTCGCGCTGACGCCATACACAGCATAATTGACTTGTCGGGTGCCGTAATCGGACTGGTAGGCATTAAAATTGCAGCCAGACCAGCAGATCAGGGGCATGCTTTCGGGCATGGAAAAGCCGAAAACCTGGCTGGGGCAATAATCGGGGTTTTCATTTTCCTGGCAGCCTGTTTTATTGCGTATGAAGCTATCGACCGGCTTATTTCCGCTACTCCCATACAGATGATTGCCGCCGGTATTTATATTACCGTAGGTGCCATTGTGATAAACCTGCTGGCAGCCTGGTATGGCTTGAGAATTGCCAGGGCTACCGATTCCGCTGCCCTGGAAGCCACCAGCCACGATTTATTGGCTGATTCCTTAAGTTCAGTGGCCGTACTGGCCGGGCTGGTCATTGTAGCCATTACCGGTAACCATATCTTCGATACGATAGTTGCGCTTGCGGTTTCTCTGATAATCTTCAGGACTGCGGTTATTACTGTCAGCCAATCAATCGGAAGCCTCATGGACAAGCGCCTGCCACAACACGAGGAAGAAATCATCACAAGACATCTGGCAGAATGCAGTGATGTTGTGGGTTTTCATGCATTGCGCACCCGCAAAGCCGGAAGTGAAAGGCATATTGACGTACACGTGACGGTTCCCTCAGAGTTTACCGTCTCGCGGGCGCATGAAATATGTGACCAACTTGAAGAAAAAATAAAGCACAATCTGCCCAATTCCCGTATCACCATTCATGTTGAGCCGCATGGCTATCATGGCTGATATCTTCATGACAACAACTGGTAAAACCGTGTATCAGCCAGGAGGGCAATTTAGGTTTGGGCTTTTGCTCCATAAACCTGGCGAAAGGTTTCTACCGTGTCCTTGGAGTAACTGTCGATCATGAACTTGTATTTGTCCTTTATGGTTTCAAACTGCAGTTCAGTTTTTACTTCAAAAGATTCCTCGTCGTGCTCGACTTTCTTTTTTATCTTCACCTTGACCAGCTGATCATGAGTCAGATCAAAGTTATCTTCAGCTTCAGAGAGGATATCTGCCGGTGCCATTTCCCAGTATTTTTTATGGTAGTGTGATGCAGACGACATTTGAGCACCCCACTGGGCAAAGAAACCCTTGCCTTCTTCCCTGGCTTTGTCCCGGGATTCTTTCACGGCATCTTTCATCATCTGACTGGTAAAACGGGCAAATATTGTTCTCTGGTCTGTGCAAATTATAGTAAATGAATCTTTTCTGCCGAACGATTTAGGGCGGTAAGTACCTGGTATAACAGAAAGTATTTTCTCCATGGTTCTCATCTCCTTATGCTCCACATATTTCATCGGACTTGCCGGCTGAATAACAGCACAGTTTTTGGCCACAGGCTTAAATTATATATGACTTAAAGAGCCTGGAACAACAGGTGATTTGCCTTTTTTGCCGGGCTGGGTATAAACTAACGGTGAAAATAGCTCTGGGGAGGGGTTTATATGCTGCTAGACCAGTTCCAAACCATCGGCCGAGAGCTCAGTTCAAGAGGTCTGGTCACTTCCCATTCTGGCAATCTGTCAGTCCGGTTTGGGGAGCGCATGGTAATTACCCGCCGGGGTTCGATGCTTGGCAGTCTTACCGAACAGGATCTTGTTGAGACCGGGATAAACAAAAACGACCGGAATACTCCTCTGGCCTCATCGGAATTGCCGGTCCACCGGGCTATTTATCAAAGCACCAATGCCCAGGCAATTGTTCACGCTCACCCCCCTTATGCAACCGCTCTTTCGCTTGCCGAACAGGAGATTGTGCCCAGGGATGAATGGTACGATGTAATCGGAAGGGTTCCCGTTCTCGGTTGGGAGCAAAACCTTAAACCCGGGAGTCTGGATGAAACAGTTGCTCTGGAGCTCAAGGAAAGAAGGGTAGTCATGTTATATGGTCATGGCAGTTTTGCTATCGGCCAGCTTTTAGAGGAAGCGTTCAGCTTCACTACCGTTCTGGAAGAAGCCGCCAAGGTGCTTTGCCTTTTGAAAAGTATTAACTCGGGTAAAAACCACCAGGAGTAGCTGTTCATTCAACCGTTTTTGGGACGTTTACAGTGATCAAAAATAAAATCTTTGCCGCTTTTGGATGTCTTGAGGGCTTCCAGGGCGGTTGGCAAGAATTTTAGCCCTATAATCACCAACAGTGCAACGGCCAGTCCTGCAGTAACCAAGTCCCGGGTACTGAACCAGGCCAGCACCGGAAGCAGAAAGAGGCCTGTTCCCATCGATAGCGCTACATTACGTGTAATTATCAGCGGCAGGATTATCAGAGCGGCAAATATCAGCCCCGGCCACGGATAGTGATACAGGGGAAAAAGCACAGCCAGCGCTCCGAGGGCGGCTCCCATTCCTTTTCCACCGCTGAATTTCAGCCAGACCATCCAGTTATGGCCGATAACACATGCAAGGCCAGTCAGCATTACCGCGACTGGCGAAAGATCAAAAACCCGGTAAGCCAGCACAATTGCCAGAGCGCCCTTGGCCATGTCTATCAGCATTACCAGTACACCGGCGGCAGGGCTTATTTCCCTGAACGTGTTTAGCGCTCCAACATTCCCCCCGCCGATTTGCCGAATATCTTTACCTGTTCTGAAGCGTGCCACCAGGTAAGCTGTGGGTATTGAGCCCAGCAGATATCCGGTTATTACTGCGGCAAACCCGTTCATAGCAAAGCTGAAAAACAGCTGTTATTTTTTATAAACCGGGGTGCACCAGTGGGCGTATCCGGGATTTTTGCCTCGGATTACATCGAAATAGAGGTCTCGTAATTTGGCAGTCAGGGGGCCAACGGCACTTGAGCCAATACTATAGTTGTCTATTTCGGATACCGGTGTCAGGTGTGCTGCTGTACCGGTCAGAAAACATTCCTGGGCACTGTAAAGTTCAATCCTGTCAATGGTTCTTTCAATGGTTTCAACCCCGAGTTCTTCGCGGGCAAGAGTAATGATCGAGTTCCTGGTGATTCCCGGCAGGATATTGTCAGTGACCGGGGGAGTAACCAGTTTGCCGTTCATTACGATGAAAATGTTTTCTCCGCTGCCCTCTGCTACGTGGCCATCCGGCGCCAGCATGATAGCTTCATCAAAACCGTTTTCGATCGCCTGAGTCTTGGCGAAGGCATTATTTACATACATTCCGGAAATCTTGACTGAAGGCGGCATGGTGTTGTCTGCCGGGCGGTGCCATGAAGAAACCCCGCAACGTGCGCTTTCTACATCAAGATAGGCTCCCCAGGGTATTATAATTATCAGAATGTCATCTTCCAGTTCGTGCAAGCGAACCCCGAGTGCCTGTGAACTC
>JAQWDO010000154.1 GCA_028705415.1 Dehalococcoidales bacterium | reverse complement strand
TTTATGTAAAGCTTGTGAAACCCTGCTGCCAAGCCCGCCGGAGAGAACATTTTCCTCAACGGTCAGTATGTTGCAGGCAGTAAGGGCGATACGCTTAAGGAGAGCGTCATCAAGCGGTTTAATAAAGCGCATGTTGATTACCGCAGCTTCTTTTCCTTCTTTGGAAAGCGCTTCAGCGGCGGCAACAGAGGGGTAGACGGTACTGCCACAGGCGATAATAGCAATATCCTTCCCCTCCCTGATTACTTCCGACTTTCCGATGCTGAGTTTATGAAGCGGTTCTTCCGTTGGCACTCCGTACCCACAGCCACGTGGATATCTAACCGCCATTGGAGCTCCGGCATAGATAGCGGTATACAGAAGATGCCTCAGTTCATTTTCGTCCTTCGGAGATGCGATGGTCATATTGGGGATAAGGCCAAGGTAAGAAATATCAAGTGTACCCTGGTGGGTTTTGCCGTCCTCCCCTACTATTCCTGCTCTGTCGATAGCAAAAGCTACAGGCAGGTTTTGTATGCAAATATCGTGAATCAGTTGATCGAATGCCCTCTGCAGGAATGTGGAATATATGGCGACGACCGGCTTGTACCCCTGTGTTGCCATGCCTGCGGCAAAAGTAACTGCATGCTGCTCGCAAATCCCCACGTCTATGACCCTTTCGGGGAATTCCTCCTGAATTTGAGTCAGGCTGTTACCTTCCGGCATCGCTGCAGTAATGACTACAACCTGTGGATCACTTCTCATGATTTCAAGGCAGGTACTGGCAAATACCTTGCTGTAGCTGGGGGCGGGAACTTTTTTACCATTTGAGGGAGGTATGCCATGAAAGCAAACAGCATCGTCTTCTGCCGGGCCATAACCCTTGCCCTTGGTGCTTATAATATGCATCAGTACCGGCTTGCGGCTATATGAACGGGCGTATTGTAAAGCTTTCTCGAGCTCAGCAATGTTATGCCCATCGATCGGCCCCAGATAGGTAAAACCGAATTCTTCCCACAAGCGGGTAGGCATAAGCAAACCTTTAATGCCGCTTTTAAACCGCCGGGCAAGCTTCCACCAAAAATCGGAGAATGGAATGGATTTAATGAACTGCTGGCCGCGTGCAACTGCGCGATCGTAATTATGGGTAAAACGAATTCGGTCCAGCATTCTGGCGATAGCGCCTACGGAAGGGGAAATCGACATGCCGTTATCATTCAGTATTACGATTATTTTTGAACCCAGTTGTGCGGCGTTGTTGATGGCCTCAAGTGCTATTCCTCCGCCGATTGAACCATCGCCAATAACGGCTACAACGTGGTAATGGTTGCCGCTTAAATCCCTTGCTTTTGCCATACCAAGCGCTGCTGATATGGAGGTAGATGCGTGGCCGGTGCCGAAATGGTCGTGCGGACTTTCGTTACGGCTGGGAAAACCGGAAAGGCCGCCATAAGTTCTGATGGAAGCAAAGGCTTCCTTTCGGCCGGTGATTATTTTGTGAGCATATGATTGATGGCCAACATCCCAGATGATCTTGTCAAGAGGGCTATCGAAAACACGGTGCAAGGCAAGGGTAAGCTCTACCGACCCAAGGCTTGAAGCCAGATGCCCTCCGTTGCTGGTAACAACGCTAATAAGTTCGTCACGGATTTCCTGAGCGAGGGCTTCGAGCTCCTGGGGGTTTAAAGCCTTGATATCAGCCGGCGAATTAACTCTATCCAGTAAACTTGACATTTGATAGCTGTAAAGCTGAAAGAAGCTTGGCAGACAACTTCCTAATACTAGCAGTGACGCTCAGGTTGTGTCAAGCTGAAAAAGGCCAGTAGCACCCCAGGCACAGAATACCCTCCGTTTGACTTAGCAATTTTGCCTTTGCTACACTTCAAAGGTTAATAACAAGCGAGGCTTGATTGTCAGCAGAAAAGATTAGCGAAGCTCTGATTTCAGCCGGTATCCCGCCGGAACTGGTCATTGTTATTATTGCTGCTCTTCCCATTATTGAACTTAGGGGGGCAATTCCCTTCGGTATCAACTTGCTGGGTATGCCCTGGTATTCTGTCTTGCCCCTGGCCATCATTGGAAATATACTCCCTGTTCCCTTCATTCTGCTGTTTATTGAAATCGTTGCCGGATGGTTAAGCCGTATACCGGTGTTTGAGAAGTTTTTCAGCTGGTTGTTTGAAAGGACCCGCCGTAAAAGCAGTATCATAGAAAGATATAAGCGTATCGGGCTTGCTCTTTTCGTAGCAGTGCCTCTTCCTGTTACCGGTGCCTGGACAGGTTCTCTGGCTGCGGTGCTGTTATCGCTCGAGCGGAAATGGGCAGGGCTGGCGATACTGGCAGGGGTTCTCATTGCCGGAATAATAGTTACAATCCTCAGTATGCTTGGATGGACAGGAGCAATTATTGCCGGAGTAGCCTTATGCCTGCTGCTGATCTGTGGTTTCTGGCGCTCTGCGCGCTAGCTTGATTTTCGCTTAAAACTAATGTTAAATTAAGCAGGTTCAGGTCCCTGTAGCTCAGTGGATAGAGCGGCTGCCTTCTAAGCAGCGGGTCGTGGGTTCGAATCCCTCCAGGGACGCCACTCTTTCTTTCAATCCGCTTGCCAATTTTCGAATAATCTAAATCATACTCAAAAAATTATAACCAGCCTTTTTATTCCCCCCTTGATTCTCATTGACGTTTTTCTGTACTCGGACCACGCGAAATATGCAGTATTGATGTGT
>JAQWDO010000153.1 GCA_028705415.1 Dehalococcoidales bacterium | reverse complement strand
GAATAGATGTTCTATAATTGGTTTGTTGGCTACAGGCAGCATAACCTTGGGACGCACATCCGTAAGCGGACGCATCCGGGAGCCTTCTCCAGCAGCCAGAATTACCGCCTTCATTTAAAACATAATTCCTTCCCGGCAACCACTTTGATATGACTGATTACTTGTTCGTAAAGGCTTTCCACCCGGTTCCAATCCCGAGCCTGTACGGTAAGGCGTATTTTTGGCTCTGTTCCGGAAGGGCGCACGAGGACCCAGGAGTCGCTAAAGACCAGTTTAATACCATCACTCCTGTCAACTGTATCAGGCCCCAGCCCCACAAGCTTCTGCATGATAGCGGGGATCAACTCTCGGTCAAGCTCTACTGAGGTCCTTCTTATGGGATATTGAGGTATACCATCAGCCAAACTGGATAGTTTATGTGTAGCTGCAATGGCAACCACCTGGGCTGCGGCAAACAATCCATCCGGGCAATAAGAAAATTTCGGGAAAACCCATGACCCTGATGGCTCTCCCCCAAAATCACCCCAGTCTTTTAGCCCCAGAGAAATAAAATTGTCACCAACCGGGGTGCGCCGGACTTCAAAATCCTGCTCTTCGATTACTGAAGAAGCATCAATAGTGGTAATGATCCTTTTTGCCCCAACACCCTGTGCCAGGATAACCAGCAAAGCATCCCCGTTAATGAACCTCCCCCGACCATCTATCGCCATCAGCCTGTCGGCATCACCATCATGGGCAAGCCCAAGATCAGCTCGGCTTGAAATAACCATGTCCTTCAGTTGCTTCAGGTTTTCCTCCAGAGGTTCCGAGGGGCGGGGAAATACTCCATTCGGCTCACAATTCAATTCTACTACTTCGCACCCCATACGCTTCAGCAATAACGGAGTTTCCCGGGAAGCTGCTCCGCCCCCGCAATCCAGCACCACCTTTAAAGGATAACTGCCGGAAAAACAGGAGAGGATAGCTTGTATATGGTTTTCCGCCGCATCGGGAAGAAGCTGCTGGCTGCCAAATTCCTTCCAGCAAACTGCGTTAATGGAACTGTCCAGAACTCTTTTCTCAAGTTCCATTTTTTGTCCGTCACTATACGCTGTTCCATCAGGATTAAAAAATTTAATACCATTGTATTCCGGTGGATTGTGAGAAGCAGTTATCATTACTCCGATATCAAACCCGCTGGCAGCATAGGCCACAGTGGGGGTTGAAACCAGTCCTGCATCCCAGCAGCTGGAGCCAGAAGCGTTCAAGCCGGAAACCAGGGCGCTCTTTACTGCCGGCGAACTGGTACGGGAATCACTGGCTACCACAACGCGAAGCTGCCTTCCTCCCGCACAAAGCCCGCATCTGAAAGCCAGTTCCAGCAAGTCGCGGTCTGCTTTATAACGTATACCGGAAGTACCGAAGATTTGCACGCACCGATTGTAACCAGCCTGATTATGCTGTGTCAAACCAGTATTCATTCTTGACACCAAAAGTGATAAGCCTTACTATGGAAATAACGTTTTAAGGAGGTATATACATGGTCAAGGAAATCTCTGATGCCAATTTTGAAGAACAAGTACTGAAAGCTGATACTCCCGTACTGGTAGATATGTGGGCACCATGGTGCGGGCCCTGCCGAATGGTCGCACCGGTAATAGAAAAACTCTCTACTCAATACGAAGGTAAAATAAAATTCTGCAAGATGAATGTGGATGAAAATCCCAACACCTCTTCACGCTTCCAGATTATGTCAATTCCAACCATGCTGCTTTTCAAACAGGGCAACGTGGTAGATACCGTTGTAGGCGCTGTTCCGGAAAGCAGCCTTAAAGCAAAAATTGATAAACTGCTCTAATACTGGCAGTCCGTTAGCATGGACCATATTCCCTTTATAGCCGCTTTTGGAGCAGGACTGGCCTCTTTTCTTTCGCCATGCGTTTTACCCCTGGTACCCGTATTCCTGACCAGCCTTGCAGGACCGGAGGCGCTGGTTGAAAAAGAATTCCAGCAAAGCAGAACGTTTTTTTCTTCGCTCAGCTTCGTTTTGGGCTTTGGGATAATATTTACTCTGGCCGGAGCCCTGGCAGGGCTTGCTGGCATTTCCCTTAGCCCGAATTCTTTACTGGTAAGGTTGATATCCGGCACCGTGATGACCATTCTCGGACTGTTAATGCTGCTGGCTTTGAAAATCCCGGCATTTAACATGGAGGCAAGGGTCAACCTGCGTCTTGGGAAAACAAGCGGGTACATTCGTGCGGCGCTGATCGGGGGAAGCTTTGCCCTGGCCTGGACTCCTTGCCTGAGTCCGATTCTGGGCGGGATTCTTATGCTGGCACTTAACTCAGCTACTGCCTGGAAAGGGGCTCTGCTCCTGACGGTCTATTCAACCGGAATGGGACTGCCCTTTCTGGTTATCGGCCTGGCTTTTTCAGCCCTGCACCCCTGGCTGAAACGCCTTAATAAATACTCGCAATATATCTATATTGCCAGTGGGCTGATCCTGCTCTCTTTCGGTATTCTCATACTAGCCGGTAAGCTGGACTGGCTGTACTTATGATGCGTTAACAGGTTTTGATGAAAAAGAAGTTTATATTATTAATAATAATGACATGCCTGCTGGTTGCATTGCCTGTTGCTTCCTGCCAGCAGCAGGCAATTACTGCCGGCAACCCGGCTCCTGATTTTGAGCTCCTGAACCTCGAGGGTGAAAGCATCTCCCTATCCAGCCTTGAAGG
>JAQWDO010000152.1 GCA_028705415.1 Dehalococcoidales bacterium | reverse complement strand
CCACCACGGCAGCCAGCCCAACCATCACCATGACGCAAACCCCGGCAACCGTCACTCATACTACGGTAGTAGAGCAGCCACCGGTAACCGTGACGCATACAATTGAACCCGTCAATCCGTCTGAAGACCCAGGCGACAGGAAGCCCAACTGGGCTATGATCGGTATGATTCTGGGCGGCGCCGTCATGGCTGCGGCAGGGCTCATCGTCATTATTGACAAGATGCGTTATTAGTCCGGTCTGGTTTTCAGGCATTTTCTGTCACAGGCCTGTGTTACAATACTCCCAGTCACAAAAGCCTCGGAAGCGTGTAATATGTGATGCAAATTGGCGAGGGCAGATGAGGAAAGAGTTTAATCTACTGGCGCAGATGGTATTATGCAGCTATAATGGGCATGACTTGTAAATAGGAAAAACAGGAGCCTTTTATGAAATATAAAGTAAACATTAAGGAAACGGATGAAGGATATGCCATCTGGGTACCCGGGCTTCCTGGTTGCTGGTCACAAGGCGCAACAGAGGAAGAAGCTTTAGAAAACATAAAAGATGCTATAAAAGCATATATTGATACTGCTGAAGAGCTGGGCAAAGACAAAGAAGCCCGCTATGTAGAAGTCGGCTAAGTAGTTATGCCTAGCTTGCCAGGCATCAATCACCAAAGTGCTGTACGAGCATTTACCAAAGCCGGGTTTTGGATTGCAAGACAAAGCAAACATATTACAATGACAAATGGGAAGAGGATTATAACAATACCCAGGTCTAATCCGATAAATGCTTATACTATGGCAGGAATAGTAATTGATGCCGGTTTAAGCATCGACGAATTTAAAGAGTTGCTTTAATTTATTATAAATCGTAGCCTGCTTTTCAAGCATTTTCTGTCACAGGCCTGTGTTACAATACTCCCAGTCACAAAAACCTCGGAAGGGTATAAATGGCTGGCAACAATCTATATTTAGAGTATTTCGGCACACAGGCAGAAAACCGCCTGGCGGAAGTTATAAACCGGCTGAAAGCGGCTGACAGGCTCAACCCGGTTACGGTTATTGTGCCTTCCATGTATGCAGGGGTGGCCATCAGGCGCTCCCTTGCCAGGGAAAACGGCCTTATCAACGTGCGCTTCATGGTTATTCCCCGCCTGGCAGAATACCTGGGTTCGGGGGCACTGGCAGCTCTGGGCAAGCCTGCCCTTACTCCGGTTGTTAAACTGGCCGCCATCCGCCATTATGCAGCCAGTCTGTCAGGCAGAAAACCTCTGGGCGCCATTGCCAGCCATCCTCCCCTTCATGAGTACCTGGCCGGTACTTTTGAGGAGCTGGATTTACTCTCTGAAAAAGAGCTCTCCTGGCTGGAAGGTCAAAGCACGCTGACCGGCCAGGTGGTTGAATGGTACCGCAATTACAAGATTCTTACCACCCCTTATTACGATAGAGAAGAACTGGCTGCAAGCGCCGCCAGGGCAATCAGCACCGGCACGGCATCAGGGGTCATCAAGGACCTGGGTAAGGTAATATTCTACCTGCCGGGGAGCCTTTCTCCAGCAGAAAGAAATATGGTCAAAGCGCTCGGCAGCCAAGGGTTATGTATAGTTATCCTCGGCCTTACCGGCGAAGAGGAAGCCGACCGCGAACCGTTAAAGCTTGCCGGTATACTGGAACCGGAACTGGGCAAAGCCGCTATGAGTACATCCAAACCCACTACCCCGACCGCCTGCCATATTTCGGTTGCCCCGGATCCATACGAAGAAGTGCGGCAGGTGGTGCGCCACGTTATCCACCAGGCAGAAAAGGGTATTCCCTTCCACCAGATGGCGGTTCTTTACCGCAGCAGTGAACCGTATGCCGAACTGGTAAAATCTCAACTTGAACTGGCTGGCATCCCGGCTGCCGGCCTCAACCCGATCCCCTTGAAAGACAGCACCGGCGGCAGAAGTTTGCTCAACCTGCTAAAAATATTTGAAAGTGATTTTTCACGCGAAAGCCTGATCCGCTGGGTGGCGGAATCTCCGGTTAACCTGGGGGTCGAAGAGGGGTTAGCCCGGCAGGCAGCCGCCCTGTGGGAGGAAGTCTCCGGCAAGGCCGGCATAATCGGGGGCGCTCTTCAGTGGCAGGAACGGCTGGATCTATACCAGTCAGATAACAGCCACAAGTACAGGCAGAAGTTCTATCAACCGAAGGACAGTGAAAACAGCGCTTTTGAACAGCTCGCATTACAGCTCAAAGCCGCCGCGCAGTTAAAAGAATTCGTGGCCGGCCTCTGGCAAAACCGCCCGCCGGAAAATGGAGCCGGCTGGAAAGAGCTTGCCCGCTGGGCACGGGATGTAACCGAAAAATACAGCTTGCTCCAGTTTGCGCCAACGCCGGAACAGGAGCAATATGAAAAAGTTTTGTCTGTGCTGGACGAACTGGGCAGGCTATCTGTAATCGAACCCGGACCGGTTAGCTTTGCCGTTTTTACCCAGGCGCTTGAATCCAGCCTGAGTTCGAGCTCCGGCAGGCTGGGTGCCACCGGCAGCGGAGTACTGAGCGGCCAGCTATCCAGCACCCGGGGCATGAACTTCCACGTAGTCCACATCCTTGGTATGGCAGAGGGCAGCTTTCCGCCCAGTACCCGGGATGATGCCATTATACCGGACCAGTTGCGCCTTGAACTGGGTGATGGTTGCCCGCTTAAAATAAGAAAAACCACAAAAGCCGAAGAGCGTCGGGCTTACCTGGCCGTGTGCGCTTCTGCACGG
>JAQWDO010000151.1 GCA_028705415.1 Dehalococcoidales bacterium | reverse complement strand
CACGGCTGCAAATGCGCTCTACCTCTGCCAGGTTATGGGAGGACATAAATACAGTCGAACCGCTTGCTGCAGTTTCGTGGAGTAATTCATACACTTCGTTCTGAAGCAGGGGGTCAAGCCCCTGGGTGGGTTCATCAAGAATCACAACTTCAGGCTCGGTCATAAACGCCAGTATTATAGCCAGTTTTTGTTTGTTACCGGTAGATAAATACCTGGTTTTTGTCTTTGTATCCAGGCCGAACTGCCGCACGAGCTGACCGGATTTATCTCTGCGGCCGTTAAAGCGTTTTACAAAATCGATGTGTGTTTGCCCATCCCAGTTGCTGTACAGATGTGCATTGCTGGACAGGTAGCCTGTGTGCTTCTTTATTTCCACGTAATCTTTTTGCGCATCTTTGCCAAGGATAGAGATTGAGCCTGCCAGTGGGTGGATAAAATTCATCATGCATCTTATAGTGGTGGTTTTGCCGGCTCCGTTTGGGCCAAGGAAGCCGAATATCTCCCCTTTGCCGACCTCGATAGAAATGCCGTCAACGGCTCTGTTATTGCCGAAGTATTTTTTCAGATCATCTATTCTTATTGATGCCAAAATAACCTATCCCTGCTTATGTTTGTTACACGCGGTATGAAAACTTTGAGTCACGGGGTAAATTAACACTTCTCTCGTAATTGTAATCCCTGCTTTACTCAAGGTTCAAGTGTTTTGATATTCACAGTTGCCAATAATCATCCCAATCAGAACAAAGAATGTATTTTTAGGCTGGTTTTATGCTAAAGTAACGGCTATAAAAACCTGCTCCAGCCACAAGGAGCCAACTCATCGAGATTAAGGCCGGATTGGCTGGCGGTTATTTGGAGGCGCTTTAGTAATGCGAGTACTTAAAGAACTGCCCCGGTTGCTCATGGTTGTTATGGTTTTAGCCGTTTTCAACCTTGCAGCATGTACAACTTCAACTGAAAATGACCCGCCACAAACCAGCGACCCTGCCACTAATAACCCTCCTTCTGAAACCAGTCCGCCACAGCAAACCTCCAGCCATCCAACTTCTACTGCTCCCCAGACAACACCCACTGTCACCCGTTCCCAGCCTGCTACCACTCATCCCTCTTCTACGCCACCCGTGACTTCCATTACCTCCACTCAAACACCAGGTACTACTACCACTGCTCCGGTAACAACTAATACTGCTCCGGTAACAACTACTACTGCTCCGGTAACAACTACTACTCAAACAGAGGTCACTGTTACCCAGCCTCCTGCCACAACTAAGGACCCCTACAGCTATTACCGCGGATATCTGCTGGAAGGTTATCCTGAAGATATCTGGCCGCTTTATGAAAGTGTCGGGATAGAGTCATGTTCACTTAGTGTCCACTATCCTGCCTACAACAATATCTATTCTGGTTATTCAAACAGTTACAGTGTTGTGTATAAATCCATAGCGAATAAGGCAGATATTGTTGAACACTATCTTGAGCTTCTGCCATTTCCGCAAGAGAGCAGCTGGTATGATGCCATTGGCGTCATAGATGGCTATACTTTATCAGTACGGGTGGATGACGGTCGGTCTCCTGCTGATGTTTATATCAGCGTCGGCCTGCCTGATGATTCCGGCATGACCAGTAACCCCCTTATGACTGGCTTTCCTGAAAGCCAGTTCCCGCTCTACGAAGTTAATGAAACCTGGGCAGAGATAGTTGTTGTAAACTCAAATCCGCCTGCCGGAGAGCAGTTTTCTGAAATCTACTTTTCCCATACAGGGACCGCCAGTGAAGCTCTTGGTTTTTATCGTGGTTTGTTTGCAGGTGCAGAGGGATATAAAGAAGTGACGGTTGAAGAGTGGCAAGGAGAAGAAGTGACGTTAAGTGGCAATATACATGGATATAACTTTCAGATAGTGGTGGGCGTGTGGGGAAACAGTGAAATTATACAGGTGAGGCTTGCAGAGCCGCTTTAGTTATTATTACGTTTGGGAATAAAAAGAGGGGCCAGCCTTTGCCCCTCTTTTATAGTTACAACCAGATCAACAGTTTGTTAACTTTTGCCCAGTAATACCAGGATGCCGTATACGATCAGGAAAATACCAATGATCCAGACGACAATAGTTGGAAGACTCAAAAACGGTAGAATCAAAAAGCCAGCCAGAATACAAATGATACCGACCACCAGCTTGTTGGAAAAAATGCCCATGTCATCCTCCTTTAATTTTCCATAACACTAGCACCGCCCTGATTGCATGTCAATGACTTGCTGGGCATGAGGAGGGAAAAATATATTTATTACTATTGGGCATTTCAAGGATTTAAAATTAGCCGAATTACTGTCCGCTGCATAATGCAGTTTAAATAAGCCTGATACAGAATGCTAACAACTGCCAGGGTTTGGTGGTTGTATAATCTCAGCCTTGTTGCCGTTATCGTCTACTGCTACAAAGGTTATGCGGGTTTCAAACAGTACTTCACTGACCTGTTCGTTCACCCTTGTGCCGAAAGTCTTGACGTTATATACAACCGATGTTTTGCCAAGGTGGGCAAGTGTTATATCAAAACGTATTATTTCTCCTGAACTGACCGCTTTGCGAAACACAACATTATCCAGAGCTTTGGTGAGGAATGTGTTTAAAGGAAATTCCTGGGTTGCGGTTATATAGGCGAACTCATCGATCCATTTGAGCATGTTGCCGCCGAAAAGCTTGCCGTGGTGGTTCAAATGCTCGGGGAGTATCAGTTTAAAATGCTGCATGCATAAAT